>REDS01000170.1 GCA_007693395.1 Balneolaceae bacterium
ACAAGGGCATCGAATGTCTCTGTAAGCTCTTCCGTTCAAGGTGCTATAGCCATTTATAAGATGGCTGGTTTTGATCTTGTTATCGTGGAAACAAGTGGTATAGGTCAAAGTGGCAGTGAAATTGTAGATTTGTGCGATATCCCCGTTTATGTGATGACCCATGAATATGGTGCAGCAACCCAGCTTGAAAAAATTAATATGCTGGATCTTGCAGACCTCGTCGTTCTAAATAAATTTGATAAGAAGGGCTCTCTTGACGCATTACGTGATATTCGCAAGCAGATGCAGCGTAACAGGGGAGCATGGCATACGAAGCAAGGAGAAATGCCGGTATATCCTGCCATTGCCTCACTTTTTAATGACGAAGGTGTACACAGGCTTTTTTCAGCTATAACAGATTTACTTCAAAAAAAAACCGGCTGGAATCGTTTTCCTGAAATGTACACGGATTCAGAGCCGGCTGATCATCTGCAGGGACAGGCAATAATCCCCGGAAAACGGCAACGGTATCTGTCGGAAATAGCAGAAACAGTGCAGCAATATCATGAATGGTCAAACCGGCAGATTGAAATTGCAACAAAACTCGGTCATGTTAGCGGTACAATAAGTCAGCTGAAAACATGGAATCCGGAAGATGAGATTATTCTGTTAACAAGACTGAAGGAGATGGAGACATACTGGAAGAGTAAACTCGACCCTCTTCCGTTACGTATTCTGGAGAAATGGAATGAATTATATGGTGAATACCGGTCTGAAACCAAGATCGTGAAAATCAGGGGGAAAGAGATTCAGAACAACATGTTCCGGACTTCACTCAGCGGCACCCGTATACCACGTATTGCACTTCCAAAAACAAAAGATCCCGGAGAAAGGCTAAAATATGCACTGAAAGAGAATCTGCCCGGATACTTTCCATTTACTTCAGGGGTATTTCCATTCAAGCGGACGGGTGAAGACCCTGCACGTATGTTTGCCGGTGAAGGAACCCCTGAGAGGACCAACAGACGATTTCATTATCTCAGTGAAGGTTTGCCTGCGGCGAGACTTTCAACCGCTTTTGATTCGGTAACTCTTTATGGTGAGGATCCCGGTGAACGCCCGGATATTTATGGAAAAATTGGTAACTCTGGTGTAAGTATCTGCACGCTCGATGACATGAAAAAACTTTACTCGGGATTTGAATTAACCAGTGCTGCTACGTCAGTTTCAATGACTATCAACGGCCCGGCACCTATGATTCTCGCTATGTTTATGAATACAGCGATTGATCAGGAAGTGGAGCGCTATCTGAAAATGAAAGGGGAATGGGAGGGCGTTGTTCAAAAAATCAGTTCATTTTTTGAGGAAAAAGGACTGCCCCAGCCCGGTTATGAAAATGGCCTGCCGGCTGGCAGCAGTGGTTTTGGTTTGGGACTGCTGGGAATTTCCGGTGATCAACTTGTTGAAGCAGAGGTCTACAGAAAAATCAAGGCGGATACGATTCACGTTGTAAGGGGCACAGTGCAGGCCGACATTCTAAAAGAGGACCAGGCACAGAACACATGCATTTTTTCAACGGAGTTTGCGCTCAGGATGATGGGTGATATTCAGTACTTTTTTACCCAAAACAAGGTGAGAAATTACTATTCTGTTTCCATTTCGGGTTATCACATTGCTGAAGCAGGAGCCAACCCCATCACACAGGCTGCATTCACACTGGCCAACGGGTTTACCTATGTTGAATATTACCTGTCACGAGGTCTGAAGATTGATGATTTTGCGCACAATCTCTCATTCTTTTTTAGCAACGGACTTGACCCTGAATATGCCGTAATAGGGCGTGTAGCGCGAAGAATCTGGGCAGTTGCGATGAAACATAAATACCATGCCAATGAGCGCTCTCAGAAATTAAAGTATCATATTCAGACGAGCGGTAGATCCCTGCATGCCCAGGAAATTCAATTTAACGATATCCGCACTACACTTCAGGCTCTGATGGCTTTGTATGATAATTGTAATTCACTGCATACCAACGCATATGATGAAGCAATAACAACTCCGACGGAAGCATCTGTCCGGCGAGCCCTTGCCATTCAGCTTATCATCAATAAAGAACTTGGGCTTACTCTAAATGAAAATCCGCTTCAGGGTTCTTATATCATCGAAGAACTTACCGATTTGGTAGAGCAGGCTATTTTAACCGAATTTGACAGGCTTACCCAACGGGGTGGTGTAATTGGCGCCATGGAGAGTATGTATCAGCGTGGAAAAATCCAGGAAGAAAGTCTCCACTACGAGTCATTGAAACATTCAGGAGAGCTTCCAATTATTGGAGTAAATACGTTTCTCTCAGAAAATAATGGGTATGAACAAGAGGCGGAGGCTGAATTAATCCGCTCTACCAGCGAAGAAAAATTACAGCAAATCAAACATGTGAAAGCATTCCGCAATCTTTACCGGGCTGAATCAGAAACGGCATTAAAAAACTTGAAAAAGGCCGTTCGCAATGGAGGCAATGTTTTCGACGAATTGATGGAAACCGTAAAAACCTCTTCACTTGGTCAGATAACACACGGACTTTACGAAGTCGGAGGTCAGTATCGCCGAAATATGTAAAGAAGCTGTAATGGATAAAAAAACTATAAACCGCTACCGCTCCTTGTTGTCAGCATACCCCTCAGCCTTTGGGCTTGTGCAGCAGCCTGGCTGTTTTCGTAATCGTTGAGAATCGTGTTCAGGTGAGTTAAAGCCCGTTCTTTGTTTCCCGCTTCAACATAAGCCTGTGCTGCTTCAAACAGGTTATATGGTGTAGTCGATGTATTTTCATCCCAGTTGGCGGCTCTTTCGAACATGCGGGCGGCGTCTTCGTATCGTTCGAGCTCAAGCAAAATGTTGGCATGCATGGAAATGGGGGCTACACCCAAAATACCGCGAGGCGGAGAAAATCCTTCCATGTGGTTGAGAGCTTCTTCAAAATTGCCAAGCTCAAATTCGGAAACAGCAGCATAATACTTTGCGAGGTTTCCGGCGTTTGTCCGGCCATAATTCCTGGCTATCTGTACAAAACCAAGAGTAAAACGATCATCATCGCCATACAATGCTTCTTCAAAATTACCCATTAGCAGTGCCTGTTCGGCAGAACCCAGCAATACCTGTGCCTGTTGCTCTTGTTGGGTTGAATAAAAAAAGTATCCAATGATAAGTCCCACAGCCAATATAATCCCGATGCCTCCTCCAAGTACAGCTGCTTTATTCTGACTGTAGAAGTACATAAACCTTGATGAATACTCAATCAGCAAATCCTGTTCAAGGTCTTCTTTTGACAATTTCTTACTCATAAAATTTCTAAATGTTCGTTGCCTGCGGCGTTATGAATCGCATCTTTTTCAGAAAGGTAAAGTTAAAATTAGTTTGTGATTTAACCAAGTGAAAAAGAGATTCCTTTTTATCCGTCCGGGGCTATACCTACTGATCAAATCGTATTTCATATTGAGATTGCCGTAAACAGAGGGCCTTTTCAGGCCTTACGCAGCCGATACTTCAAGAATGCCGTTTTGCAGAGCGTAAATGGTGTCACATTTCCCGGAGATCTCTTTTTCGTGAGTAATGAGAACAATGGAAACCTTTTCTTCATCCCTTAACTGGAAGAGCAGATTCAATATCGTATCTGTGTTTTTTTCATCAAGATTGCCGGTGGGTTCATCTGCAAGTATAATAGAGGGATTGTTTGTCAAAGCTCTGGCCATGGATACCCGTTGCTGTTCACCGCCTGAAAGCTGTGATGGCCTGTGATTTAGCCGTTCTTCAAGGCCGAATCGTTCGAGTAACAGAGTTGCCCTTTTTTCAGCTTCAGGATAACGGGTTCCTTTGATAAGGGCGGGCATCATTACATTTTCAAGTGCTGTAAACTCAGGCAGCAGATGATGGAACTGAAACACAAATCCTACATTTTCATTTCTCAGTTCCGCAAGTTTATCCGCCTTGTGCCGGTAAATGGATTCGTTATGCCAGAACACATTGCCGGAAGTAGGGCGGTCGAGTCCGCCAAGAATATGCAGAAGTGTGCTTTTTCCGCTTCCGCTTGAGCCTATAATGGCAATAATCTGAGAAGGGCCAATATCAAGATTAACCCCACGCAAAATGTTGAGGTCACCATCACCGGATTCAGATTTAAAATTTTTTACGATATCAACACAGCGCAGAATAGAGTTGTTCGCCATTGCAATTATTTTTTATTGATAAAGTATGGGTAGATAACCGTTTCAATAGACATACAGGTTCCTGTGGCTGTATCGATCTCCAGGAGTACCCCGCACAGTCTGTTATCATTTTTTGCAATTGTATATCGTTGCGGGGTTCCCAGCATAAAGCGTTTTATTGAGGTGTTTTTATCCATCCCGATTACGGAGTCAAAAGGGCCTGTCATTCCCGCATCAGTGATGTAACCGGTGCCTTTTGGCATGATTCGTGCATCATTTGTTGGTACATGAGTGTGAGTGCCAATTACAGCAGATACAGTACCGTCCACATGCCATGCATAAGCCAGTTTTTCTGCGGTTGCTTCTGCATGAAAATCAACAATCACAATATCCGTTTCTTCTTTGATCTTTTCGAGGGCCCAGTCAGAGGTGGAGAAAGGATCATCGATCTGCTGCATAAATGTTCGGCCCTGAAGATTCAAAACACCGATGTTGATATTTCGATCTTTCACAGGATATATGCCGAACCCATAACCGCTGTTACCTTTAGGATAATTTAGTGGCCTTAAAAGGTTTTTATCACTTTTCATGTAGGAGAAAATTTTCCATTTGTCAAAAGAGTGATTACCACCTGTCAAAACATCTACACCTGCATTATAAAGGCGTTTAACAATTTCTTTGTTTGTTCCACGGCCTTCATGGGTGTTCTCGGCATTGGCAATCACGAAGTCGGGCCGGTACTTTTCTCTCAGTGCAGGTAACATGGTTTCCACAAAAAGAAGGCCGGGTTCTCCAATGATATCTGCGATAAAAAATACGTTCAAATGTTTTGCCATGAAGGGTAATTATTTTGGATATTCGAAATTTGACCGGAGGGAAATATATTTTTCCTGGAAAACCCGCTGATAAATGAGGCCTTGTTTTGCAAGTAAAGAGTTATACAAAGTGTAAGATTGTTATAAAATGACTAAAACTACCGGCCAGTACAAAAAGATGCCAAATACCATGAGCATAGCGGTATGTATCACTCAAAACATAAAATAGTACACCGGAGGTATAAAAGAGTCCACCGGCTACAAGCCAGTAGAGTCCATGGATGGAAATTTCATTCATGAGCGGCTTAAATGCAAAAATAGCCAGCCATCCCATCAGCAGATAAATAAAAAGCTGAATGGTTCGTTTTCCTTTTTTTTGAATGAGATCGATGATAATTCCGGCAGCAGCAAATCCCCAAACCAGTCCGAATATGATCCAGCCTATTTCACCCCGCAGGGTTACGAGTGTAAAAGGTGTATAGGTACCGGCTATGAGAAGGTATATTGAAATGTGGTCGAGTTTCTGAAAAATCTTTTTCAAACGCCCGCTAAAACTGTGATAAAGGGCAGAACAGGTGTAAAGAGTAATCAGTGTGATACCAAAAACCGTATAGCTTATAATCTTCCAGGGGTCTCCTTCTGATACTGCTACATACAATAACACCAGCCCGCCAAAAAGCGAACCTATCGCCCCAGCGAGGTGGGTGTAACTGTTAAATTTTTCATCGGGAGCAATATTCATGTATGCACTGGTAACGGATTGTATGGTTTAAAAATTTCCCTCTGTGTAGTGTGATTACGAAATGTCCTTGATAAGTTTGGAAATTTCCCGGTTCACTTCATCAAGGATAATGCTCTCTTTGTTGAGAGTTTGCTCTCGCTCAGACCGCAGTTCGAAAAGCTCTTCGGCAATACTGAGGCAGGCCAGCAGCATAATTGTAGAATCGGGCTGACTCGAATGTTTATTTCGGAAAAGTCTTAATTTTTCATCTACGTAAGCTGCAATTTTTCTTGTATTTTCGACTTCTGTTTCACGAACTCTGAGTGGTATCTGTTTTCCCAGAATCATGACCTTTATGGATTGCATCATCATTGTTCGAGGTATTTGTCAATTTTTTGAATGAGCCCATTTACCTGATGCTTCATAGCAATACGTTCGGATTCTGTAATGCTTGAAAAAATATCGGTCTGGTCTTTGTGAACGTCATTAAGTTTGGTTCGAAGGCGGTTGTTCTCTTTTGCGAGTTCCCTGTTTTTCTTTTTCAGATGACTAACCTGTGTTTCTA
>REDS01000134.1 GCA_007693395.1 Balneolaceae bacterium
AGGCGATCTGCGAGGCGCTCGACTGCCAGCCCGGAGATATTCTTGAATTTCGGGATGATTCTTTTGAGGAATAGTTGTGTAGGTTTAACATTGATTTTACTACTTTTCTGCCATGTGTTAAACAGACAACCCGAAAATGTATCGGTATGAGAACAATAACAATTCTGTCCGTTTTACTGCTCGCACTCCTCTCCTGCAGGCCAGAATATGAATCTAATGACTATCTTAATCCCGACACACTGCCGTTTGTTGTACCTGCCAAATTGATGGAAGTGGATCGGGCAGGAGATTTCTATTTCGATCACCTGAACTACTCCTCTGTAGTACTTAATAACGGTAATGTGATTATTAGCGATCGGTCAAGAGCTTTCATAGTTGAATTATCACCCGAAGGCGATTTGGTCAGGAAAATTGCCGGTAAAGGTCGGGGGCCGGGTGAAGTTCAGGATATTGACGATCTCAGCCTGGACCTTGATCACAATCTCTATACATTCGATCAAATAAATCAAAAGATTTTGATCTATCCTTCTGATATGTCGAACCCAATTGAATTACAGCCGTTTCAGCCTGATGAATACAGGGTGCGTTCAGTACATGCGTTGCAAAATAAAGATAAACTCCTGGTAAGAATGTGGTTGCCATCTGCGATTATGAATGAAAGTGAGAATTATGGAAATCGGATGATGATTTATGATCGCAAAGAAGATATAATTCTAAGCGATCGTAAATACCCCGACCGGGATATAGCACGGCAGGCAGTTGGGGGCATGATTGTGGGAGCAACCAGAATACCATACTCATCAAACTTTCTCTTCTCTATACCTGCCGGTAAACAGAGTGTCCTTGTAAGCTGGACAGAGACAAATGAGATTGCTGAAATTGATCTCAACTTCGATACTCTCAGAACTATTCAGGTAAATATAAAACAGGAGCTACTCACAAGAATCGAAATCGATTCTCTTGAACAGACTTACAGTGATAGAAATCCTAACCCCTGGCCGGCTATTTATGAAAAACTCCCCGAATACAAAGTCAGTTTCGATGACATGATTACCGATCATTTGGATCAAATCTGGCTGAAGCTCACCCGGAAATCAGAATGGCAGGAGTGGTTGATTCTTTCAACTGATGGTGAACCACAAAAAATCATCCGGCTACCGAAAGAGGGTATGCTCACACATGTGTCAGAACACCACATCGGGTTCAGGGAAGATGACCATATATTTGCACTGTATGAACCTGTGAATTAATGGAATTGTCGTCGACTTGATGATTAGAATTATAGCTCAGATATTTTTTAGCGGTATTATGTATTGTTAGCAGACTTATTATGAACCTCAGTTCGATTGTAATATGTGAAATGCTAAAGTTCTCCTTAATAGAGGGGGATTTTTATCAGATTTCAATAAAATCGAAGGACTCCCCTCTAAATCTCCCCTTGTTAGGGGAGACTTCTCTCAATAGTGGAACTGAGGTTTTGAAGTATAACTTGGCTTTATAAACACCAAGCATAAAGAATAGTCGCAATATGAAAATTTTTCTGTAAGGAATCTTCCGTTTTTGGTTCATACAAATAAAAACTATGGAAACAGAAGAGTTTGATGCATCCCGATTTTTGGGCCGTAGTGTGCGCGAAATGCGTCCTGATGAACAGCCGCGCGAAAAGTTGATGAAATATGGGCCCGACAGTCTTTCAGACGCGGAGCTGCTTGCTATTTTATTGCGAACCGGAACCAAAGGATTGAACGTAATTGAGACATCCCGAGCCCTGCTCGACCATTTTGGCGGGCTTCGAAAACTATCAAAACAGAACTGGCAGGCACTTAAAGTAATACCCGGCATTGCGGGGGTTAAAGCCATTACACTTGAAGCGGTTTTCGAACTATCCCGGAGGCTGCAGGTAGCCTCGCTGGGCGATCAGGTACCCATGCACTCGCCCGACCTTGTGGCAGCCTTTTTCAGGCCACGCCTGCGGGATCTGCCTCACGAGGAGTTTTACGTTGCCTTTCTGAATAACGCAAGGGTGCTGATTGGGTACAAGCGCATCAGCTCCGGCGGCAGCAGGGCAACCATTGTAGATGTAGCCGAGGTAATGAGGCAGGCTATTATCAACCAGGCTACAAGCATTGTACTTGCCCATAACCACCCGTCGGGGTATGCTAAAGAGTCAGCAGCAGATATCCGCCTTACCAAGAGAATTGCTGAATCGGGCGAACTGCTGAACATTCCAGTGGATGATCACATCATCATTGCCGGAGACGAATTTATCAGCCTGAAACAGAAAAAGCTTTTCTGAGCAATGTAAGCAGCTGTGCAAAAAAATTTCAATTTGCTCAAAAACTTCCATCTATTATATTAGTCTGTGATAACAAAATTTTAGGGGACAGCCATGGACTATTCGCAACTTGTGTTCGCTTTGAAAAATGGAGATACGAAAACATCAAATCGGCTGATTGGTGAAGCAACTCCCATTCTGAAAAAATATCTTATTTCAAAAGTTAACGCTTCTCCCGATGATGCCGACGATGCCATTCAGCAAATGTATGAGTATGTGATTCCAAAAATTATTAGTGACGAGATAAAGAATCCTGCCGGTATACTCGCGTATATGCTTAAAGCTGCAAGGCACAGCTACTACAAGATTCTGCGGGATTTCGACCTGGATAAGTTTGATGAAATTGAAGGGCAACTTGTAACGGAAGCCGATCAGGCCTGGAAACTGATGGATGAAGAACAGGCATCTTTGCTTATGCGCTGTATTGAGGGGCTGCGAAATGGATACAGAGATTTTGCGGCATTTATTTTCTCTTACCCGGGGGCAAACACTGAAGATATAGCAGAGAAATTTGGGCTCACACCTGCTAACGCCTGGACCCGTAAACACAGGGTTCTTAAAAAGATAATTGATTGCGTAAACATGTAGCTCTAAATTTTTTAAAAAAAAGTGTAAGGAATCTTAAAATTTGGGTTCATACATACGAGAGGTTGTAGTTAAAAATTGAAACGGCAACTTGTGTATGTAGAAAACAAATCATCAAATGAGCGAAAAAGAACATATCGAGATTCTAAAATCCATTGAGAAATTCATCCTTGGAGAGCTTTCACAATCCCAAATTGATGATCTATGGGTTGAATTTTTAAAAAATCCGGAGTATTACAAATTGTTCGAAACCGAACTTTATATGAGAGGCCTTGCCGGGAAAGGAATAAAGCCAAACTTTTCTGATGACTTAAGCCAGGTGAAGGAGCCTGCTGTTAGCTACATATATAAATACAGAGTTTGGTTTGCTGCAGCTGCTGCCGCACTGTTAATTACAATAGGGCTGCAGTTCTTTTCTATCAATGAGCAGCAGGCCATGCAGCAGTGGGCTCTCTCTTCAATCGATACCAACGAAATGCTTGGCGCTGAAATTTTCCGCTCCGACGAGCCTGATGTTGCATCCATAGATATTGCTATTAACGAAGCTCTTGCACTCGCTTTCAACGATGAAACGATTATTGCTATTGAGCGTTTCAGAGAGCTGTTAACAATGCCACACACAGAATCACAGCGTGTCCGCATTGAGGTAAATCTTGGCATACTTCTTTATAACGTTACCGCTTACGAGTCTGCGGTGGTATACTTTGAATCTGCATTGGGCGCAGAAAGTATCGACAGAAACCTCAAAGAAAAAACTTATTGGTTCCTGGGTAATGCCTACTTAAACATTGGGCAGGTTAATGAGGCAAGAGATGCTGTTTTTGAGGCATACACTCTAAGCGGACGTTTTCAAAGCCCTGCTCTTGCATTGCTCAAGAAACTCGATCAGCGCATTCATACCGTACCACCGGATGCCGTCAGGTAAACCTGTTGAGCAACTCTATATAATCTCCAACTCATCAGTAAGGGTTCTTGGAACGGGCTCTGAAAGCTTTTTTGTGTGATTCATCAAATAATCGTGCACACCAATCTTCGGCTTTCCTTTACCCGGCGCTATACGCTTATACTTTCCGTTGCTTTTCATTACCCAGCGCTGAGAATTATCTGAGAAGTAGATGCCGAACAGGAAGTCCATGTACCTTTTTAAAGACGGATGCTCTATAGGGGCAAGCAGCTCAACGCGTGCATCGAGATTTCGATGCATCCAGTCTGCCGAGCCAATATAGTATAATTGATTTCCCGCGTTGTGAAAATGAAAGCACCGGGAGTGCTCAAGAAAACGGCCAATTACAGAATGTACCTTAATATTTTCGCTCATCCCTTTTTTCTGTGGAATCAGGCGGCATACCCCTCTCACAATCAGATCAATCTTAACACCGGCGCGTGATGCGTCATAAAGCCTTTGAATAATTAACGGATCTTCAAGACTGTTCATTTTGGCCCGAATTCTTGCATCGCGTCCGGCTTCAGCTTCCGCAATTTCAGTATCTATCAGGCTCATAATACCTGTGCGCAGATGCTTTGGTGCCACCATTGCTTTTTTAAAGGATTGATCCGGTGCATAGCCCGTAAGCAGATTGAACACATCCGATACATCCGCAGCAAGATCTTCACGGCAGGTAAAGTAACCGAAATCCTCATAGAGCTGGGCAGTGTCCGGGTGGTAATTTCCTGTGCCAATGTGAACATATCGCCGTATAGCACCCTGCTCTTCGCGTACTATGATGGTTAGTTTTGTATGAATTTTCAGGCCAGGAATTCCATAAGATACATGAACCCCGGCATTTTCAAGGCGATGAGCCCATGAGATATTTCTCTCTTCATCGAAGCGGGCTTTCAGCTCTATAAGTACAGCAACTTGTTTGTTTGCTTCAGCTGCTTTGATTAATGCATGCATTAAGGGCGAGTCGCTTGACGTTCTGTAGAGTGTCTGCTTTATCGCAAGCACTTTAGGGTCGGAAGCAGCCTCTTCTACAAATCGCTGAGTTGATGTCTCAAAACTGTGATAGGGATGATGAACAATAAAATCCTCATTACGGATAGTTTTAAAAACACTGGGTGACTCCTCGTCCATCGAATGGCGAAAAACCGGGTGAAGAACGGGTGTCCACGGTTCAGCCTTCAGGTTATTGAACCCTGTTAACTGGTACAACTCCATAGCGTCTGCCAGCCCTATCGGGCCTTCCATTTCATAAACATCACTTTTAGAAACACCGAGATGGTCGAACAAATAGTTCTTCATGTCGTTCGGCATCTTTTTGTCAATCTCAAGCCTTACTACCTTGGCAAACTTTCTTTCGCGGAGCTCTTCCTCAATCATCTCGAGAAGATCATCTGCCTCCTCTTCATTCCTTTCTATATCGGCATTACGTGTAACCCGGAAAATATGAGTACCAATAATTTCCACACCCGGAAAAAATCGTTGGAGTTTTTCCACTATTAAATCTTTCAGAGATAGCAGAATAACCTTGCCATCCTGGTTACTTAGCACAATCCATCGCGGGCGGTTTGAAGGTATTTTTATTCTTGCGAAAAGTTCTCTGCCAGACCGTTTCAGTTTAATTGCCAGAGACCGGCTTTTGTTTGATATAAACGGAAAGGGGTGTGCTTCATCAACGGCGAGGGGGGTGATTATGGGGTAGATCTGATTTTCAAAATACTCATCCGCTTTTTGTTGCAACTCTTTATCAAGAGCTTTGTAGCGTTTTATAATGATGCCCTCTTTTTCCATAGCCGGCAGAAGATCATCCAAAAAGCAGCCGCGATAGCTTTTAATCATCTTGAGAACCTCTTTTCGAATCTCCCTTAGCTGCTCTTCAGGAGTTCTGCCATCAACCGTAAGCTCGGTCACCCCGGAATAAAACTGTCTCTTCAGGCCACCAACCCTTTTTTGGAAAAATTCGTCCAGGTTTGAACATACAATCCCAATAAATTTTACCCGCTCGAGCACTGGAAGATCTTCACGCTTTGCCTCAGCAAGTACGCGTTTGTTAAATTTAAGCCAGCTTAGTTCATAATTCTCAAAATAATCGGGCCCGGAAATGTTTAATTCGTCAATCTGCATCGTTTCCCTGTAAATATTCTTTAACCCGCTCCTGGCCTCTTTTACCAAAACCACGGGCATACATTTCAAATTAAAGTTATGTATTATTGCACTAACAAAATATTAATATACCATTTACACGAACGCAGTGCAGAACCCTCTATTGGATCCCCACGATAAAGAACCGGTAATTGAAGAGAATCTTCGTCCTGCTAATCTGCAGGAGTTTGTTGGCCAGCAAAAGGTTATTCAGAATCTTTCCATTTTTATACAAGCTGCCAAAAAACGCGGGGAAGCACTCGATCATGTGATTCTCTCGGGGCCACCCGGGCTTGGTAAAACCACCCTGGCCTATATCATTGCACGGGAGATGGGTGTTCAGATCAAACCGACTACCGGCCCTGTTTTGGAAAAACCGGGCGATCTCGCCGGACTTCTCACCAACCTTGAACCCGGCGATGTGTTGTTCATTGATGAAATTCACCGGCTAAACCCTGTTGTGGAAGAGTACCTCTACTCAGCCATGGAAGATTATAAGCTTGATATTGTGATTGACTCCGGGCCGAGTGCTCGAAGTGTTCAGATTGACCTGAACCATTTTACACTGGTTGGTGCAACTACCCGAAAAGGACTGCTTACTGCACCACTCCGTGCCCGTTTTGGTATTGATATGCGCCTTGATTACTACGATACCGAACTTCTGCAGCGAATTGCCCTGCGAACCGCACATATTCTCGATTTTGGAATCACAGAAAAAGGTGCTCATGAAATTGCGCGCCGCAGCCGTGGCACTCCCCGAATTGTAAATAAACTTTTGCGCAGAACCCGGGATTTTGCCCAGGTTGATGGCCTCTCCTCGATTGATGACGCCATTGCAGATAAAGCCCTGAACGCCCTCGATGTAGATCATAACGGACTGGACGATATGGACGTTCGCATACTGAAAGCGATCATTGAAAACTACAAAGGCGGGCCGGTTGGCCTGGGTACCCTTGCCGTTGCTGTAGGTGAGGACAAAGGTACCATCGAAGAGGTGTATGAACCGTTTCTCATCAAAGAGGGATTTTTGCAGAGAACACCAAAAGGCAGGGTGGCAGCTTCTAAAGCTTACAACTATTTTGGCATCCGGCATGAAGATTCATCAGGAAGCCTGTTTGATTGATCTAAATGCTGAGACTGAAATCAGTTTTAATTAACTCTTGATCCTTCAAGATAAGACGTTATTTTTCTGCCTCTGAAATTGTGTACTTGTTTCAATTCAATCATCCCATCTTTTAAAGTGCCCGTAGTCTTGTAGCTATGCCCGGTGAAAAGAACATCTATGTTGATACTATCATTTTCCCAGTGCGCAAATACACCATTTAGATCGGGTGGTGTAGTTATTAATCCCACAATTTGCAAGGTGTCTTGTCTGTTCTCCGGTTTAAGCACTTGAATAGATAGCGAAACCATTGCCGAATCAATTACAGGCTCAGAATTGGTAGTGTTTGGCCAGGGTTCTGTGCTTTCAATTTGTAACCCTTCAACCTGATAAGTACCCGTAATAAGATCATGATCGGTTTCAGTACTACAGCCTGCAATCATAAAAATATTAATGAGAATAGCTGCAAGGAGACTTGAAATAACCGGTGCTTGAAATGTTGAATCTTGATGATTCATAAACTCTTTTTTTTGGTGGCCGTGTTTAAACATAATCTATTTTTTTTTGAAAAATCAACTACATGAACTCTTTGTCAATGTATCTATCTGTTTGTTTACTCAAACAGGAGGTGTTCATTGAAAGATTGTAATTCAGATTTTTTGTACCTTCAGTCCGATTATTTCGAACAAAAAGAGTTGCTGACCTCAAAGACTGTTAATTAATGAAAAATCTATTTACCTCAGAGTCGGTTTCCGAAGGGCATCCCGACAAAGTTGCCGACCAAATTTCAGACGCTATTCTTGATGCAATGCTCACTCAGGATCCCGATTCCCGCGTGGCCGTAGAAACACTGGTTACCACCGGGCTTGCAGTTGTATCGGGCGAAGTGAGAACAGAAGCCTATGTAGACATTCAGGAGACCGTACGTCAGGTGATTCGCGATATTGGTTATACCAAAGCCAGTTATCGGTTTGATGCCGATTCGTGCGGTGTGCTTTCTGCGATCCATCAGCAGAGTGAAGATATTGCACGCGGCGTGGATGAAGGGGATGAAAAACAGATGGGTGCCGGCGACCAGGGCATGATGTTTGGCTATGCCAACCGGGAAACAGAAGAGTATATGCCGATGACCCTGCAGTACTCACACGATCTCCTGAGAAAACTTGCCCATATTCGAAAAGAGACCGCACTGATGCCCTACCTTGGCCCCGACAGCAAAAGCCAGGTAACTGTTGAGTACGATGAGAACAACCAGCCAAAGCGCGTTGATACGATTGTAATTTCAACACAGCACGATGATGGTGTGGAGCAGTCGCAGATCAAACAGGATATCAAAAAACATCTCATCTCATCCGTAATTCCTGAAGAGCTTCTGGATGCGGAAACCATTCTTCACGTAAACCCAACCGGTAAGTTTGTGATTGGCGGCCCGCACGGTGATGCCGGCCTTACCGGACGTAAAATTATTGTGGATACCTATGGAGGTCGCGGTGCCCACGGTGGCGGTGCTTTTTCCGGAAAGGATGCTTCAAAAGTAGACCGAAGTGCGGCATATGCAACGCGCCATATCGCAAAAAATGTGGTAGCAGCAGGCCTCGCTGATGAAATTCTGGTGCAGGTAGCGTACGCCATTGGTGTTACTGAGCCCGTATCGATTAATGTAAACACATACGGTACCGGAAAAGTGAGTGATGCAAATCTCGCCAAAGCTATTTTGGATGTGTTTGATTTAACTCCCGGTGGGATCATCTCGCGCCTGGAACTTAAAAAACCCGGACTCAAAAAAACCGCTGCATACGGACACTTTGGCCGCAGCGAGTTCAACTGGGAAAAGCTCGACTATGTAGATAAAATTGCCAACGCGGTTAAATAACTACAGTCCCGCTGAATAAAGAGCAGAATTTCAGTAGCCAATTTTATCTTGTTTTTCATATAATGGCACATGCTCGATGTTCGGAATCTCACCAAAAAAATTGACGGCAAAACAATTGTAGAGAATATCTCCTTCACTCTTAACGAGGGAGAAATTCTCGGTTTTGTTGGTCCAAATGGCGCCGGTAAAACTACCACCCTTCGCATGCTGGCTTGCTGTACCCTGCCCGCATCCGGAAACGCCACTCTCGATGGGCTCGATCTTGTTAAAGACGATATGCAGATACGCCGAAAAATTGGATATCTGCCCGAAGTTCCGCCGCTTTATGAGCACATGAAAGTGGTAACCTACCTCCGCACCATCGCCCGTTTCAAAGGCATTCCGGCAAGCGAACAAAATCGCGCTGTAGATGAGGTAATTGAGCGATGCCTCATCAATAAGATGAATGTGCGGGAGATTGGCAAACTTTCGAAGGGGTACCGGCAGCGCGTGGGGCTTGCACAAGCTATTTTAGGCAATCCGCGGTTACTGCTGCTGGATGAACCAACATCCGGACTCGATCCCGGCCAGATTAGCGAAATGCGTGAAATTATTCGCAGTGCGGCTAAAGACTCCATGGTAATTTTCAGCACACACATCTTACAGGAAATTCAAAATCTCTGCCACCGAATTGTACTTATTAAAAACGGAGCCTTAACCTTCCAGGGACGGCTCGATCAGTATGGGCTGGCTGATGATGGAATCACACATCTTGTACTGAGATTAGAAGGAGATCGTAACGTAATTGAGTCTGCACTAAGCCTCGAAGGCCATGGCATCTCTTATCAGCTGGGAGAGCAGACAAGCGGCTCAACCGAAATAAAGGCGAATGTTCAATTTCCTGAAAATGCAGCCACCCAGACAGCAATCCTGAAAGAGCTGCTCAACCAAAATATCAACGTGCTTGAAGTTTCTCCCCAAGCGAAAGATCTTGAGCATACCATTCTGGAATTTATGAGGAGTGAATAGCAACCATGCTGGATATCTACCGAAAAGAACTGTTTACCTATTTCTGGAGCCCCATTGCCTATATTGTGGTCCCCGTTTTTCTGCTCATCAGTGGATATTTTTTCTCGTTCAGCCTCTACTACCTAAAGCTTGCCACGATGAGCAACGCGTTTCACAATATGTCGATCCTGCTGCTGCTTTTGGTGCCTGTTATGACCATGCGCCTCATCTCTGAAGAAAAAAGCTCCGGCACTCTTGAGCTGCTTTTCAGTATGCCCGTATCCATCGGAAATATTTTGTTTGGCAAATTTCTTGCCGCTGTATCCCTTTTGATGATCATGCTGGCCGGGTCTCTGATATTTATCATACCACTGATTATACATGCTGAACCCGATTTTGGGCCCATTTGGGCTGGCTATCTGGGAATTTTTCTGTTAGGCACATGCTATATCTCGATTGGGCTGTTTGTATCATCCTTGACCGAAAACCAGATTGTTGCAGCTCTCGGCACAACAGCCATTCTGATACTCTTCTGGTTTATACGCTATATCGGAAATTTTGAAGCGTTGCAGTTTATCAATCTCCCGTTTGAGTTCATCTCAACATCAACACATCAGGGTGATTTTGTAAGAGGGCTGATCAATTTTTCATCTGTAATCTACCTCTTAAGCCTTACCGGTCTGTTTTATGGGCTGGCCTGGCTTCGGGTACATCTGCTGAGGTTTGGGTAAATGAATGATAATTTTACCATCATGATTCTAACGAAAACACAAGGTTTAAGTAATCACCCGGCAAACATTGCGCTTCATTTCATAGTGTCGTAATATGACACTATGAAACTGAGCTCAAAACATCGTAAAACCTTACAAGCGATTTTTGATAATCCTGTAAGATCTGATGTGGAGTGGAAAAAGATCGAGTCTTTGTTTGTTGCCTTAGAAGCAGAAATCAGCGAAGGGCGCGGATCACGGATTCGGGTTGCACTGAACGATGTGCGAGCGGTTTTTCATCGCCCACATCCTCAAAAGGAAACAGATAAAGGAGCACTGAAGTCTGTTCGACGATTCTTAAAGGAAGCTGGAATTATACCATCCAAAATGTAGCAATTATGTTAAAGTATAAAGGATATCACGGAAAAGTTGAGTTTGATGAAGAAGCCGGTCTTTTTCATGGAGAAGTTGTGGATTTACGCGATGTGATTATGTTTCAAGGAAAAAGCGTAGACGAACTTGAACAAGCCTTTCGCGACTCGATTGATGATTATTTGGAGTTTTGTCAGCAACGAGGCGAGGAGCCGGATAAACCCTTTTCTGGTCGCTTGATGCTTCGACTTCCAACTGAGGTACATCGAAAGGTATATGTTCGTGCAAAAAAGGAAGGAAAAAGCCTGAATGAGTATATATCTGAAAAACTATCCCTGGTGAATTAACTCCCAATCCATTTTTCTGCCACATGAATAAACTTTCGGTTTTCATCATTGCGATAAGCCTGGCTTTGGGGTTCCTATTTTTGAACCTGATAGGCGATAAGCTCGATTTTCGCATCGACACCACCCGCGACAGCCTCTACTCCTTATCTTCTCAATCAAAGCAGATTTTAGATCGCCTGGATGAGGAGGTTCATATCATCCATTTTTATCTGCAGAACGACCCGCGATATTCCCCAACCCTCGAACTGCTCCGGGAGTATCAGCGCAGCTCCCCCAATATCTCAGTTGAATTGTACGATATAAACAGCAGTCCATCCGTAGCTGATCGATATAATGTTCGTTTCCAGGGAACCACCATCATCCGAAAAGGAGATCGTATTGCAGAAGTGTATGGCAGTGATGAAGTGAGCATATCAAACGGCATCTACCAGCTGCTGCATCAGTCGGACAAGAAGATCTATTTTACCGGCGGGCATGGCGAATTCGATATTTTCAGCCGGGTTTCTGAAGATCACCTTGAGCTTGAAGGGGAAGAAGATCGTCCCATTTTTCTTCATCAACGGCAGGGAATGCTCAAACTCAAGGAGACTCTTGAACTCATGAGCTTTGAAGTGGACAAGCTATTTTTACAACAAGAAGGACGGGTTCCCGATGATGCGGATCTGCTCGTGATCGCCTCACCGCTTGAACCCTTTTTACCGATGGAGCTGCAGGCTATCCGAACTTATCTTGAAAATGGCGGCAATCTTTTGGTAACGCTGCGTCCTTTTCTGGATGGGGGCCTGAGTCCGCTGTTAAACGAATATGGCATTTTACCGCAGAACAATATGGTTATCGATTTTGGCAACCACTTCTGGAATGATGCCATGGCACCGGCCGTGGGCTCGTATGAGGAGCACCCCATCACACGTGATATGCCTCTTACATTTTTCCCGGGCATTCAGGAAATAGAGTTTGTTGATCCGGTACCGGATCATATAAAACCGTTAATTCTCTTCACATCAACGGAACAAAGTGCAGCTGTAAACAGCCAGAGTGAAATTGAAAATCTTCGCAATGCAAACCCTGTCTACAGGCCACATAATCTGATGGCTGTGGTTGAGGTTCAACAGAATCAAACAGAGAACAGAATTGCTGTAATTGGCTCAGGTGGATTTGCCACGAACGAATATCTCAATTATCTCGGAAATCAACGGCTTATGACCAACACCATTAACTGGCTGATGGCAGAAGAAGTGCTTCTTGATCTCGAACCTGTTACTTACGAACTGCCTGTTATAAACCTGACCAACAGGCAACTCAGAAATACATTTATCATTTCATCACTCTTAATACCCGGCCTTTTTGTGATTGCTGGTGTTTTTGTGTGGTACAGGCGCAGAATAGAATGAAGAATATTCATCCAACAGCTTTAAAGTTTGCAATAGGAGCGCTGTTTCTCGGAATGGTATATGCCCTGTTGGTACTTTTTGAAAACGTCCATCACATACATGAAGAAGATGGAGTTGTTATTCAGGGACACGAAGATCACATGCATGTTACCTATCAACCGGTGTTTGAAATTGAGCCCACTGAAATTCAATCCATAACAGCATATTTTCCTGCAGACCGGGCTGTAATTTCCATTCGGGATGGTATAATGACAGCCGTTCAGTTATCATCAGACTGCACTGATCTGCGTGAGTGGTCAGCTTACCAAATTCAGTCTGATCGTGAAGAACAGCTATCTGAAAGAGAGTATCGTGAATTCAGAAATCTCTATTCAAAAATCACTCCTGATTTCAGAATAAATACGTTGCCTGAAGGTGAAGATTATGGATTATTAAATCCAGATGGCTGTATTTCCATTCAAACGGAAGACGAACAGTACTTCCTTCAATTTGGCAGGCAGAGTGCACAAGGCTTCTCCCGATATATGCGGATCAACCGAATGGAACCTGTCTATGTGGTTTCGCGTTATTTCTATACAGAGCTAGAGAATTTTATCGAAAGAGATTAATTGTGCGAAAAGCAGCTATAAGCTGCAAATCACCGAATCATTACCTAAAGCACACATTTCTTTCTTATTTTACCTGAAAGGAGCTAACAATAAATGAGAGGAGACTTATGAAATCAACGTTTGTACACGCTATTGTAGCGCTCGACCAATCTGAAGCCAGCGACCTGATTATTGAAACCCTGCCGCACTTTAAAAAACTGGGCACAAAAAAGGTGACCTTGGTAACTGTGGTTTCGGTACCCTTCACCGGAGAACGAACTGAATTCAATACCAAGCCGTATTACCAAAAACTGAAGGCTTACAGAAAGCAGCTTGAAGAGCACGATTTTGTGGTTGAGATCGATCTTCGGTCAGGTACCTATTTCTACCCTCCTACTGAAATACTTGCCTCTGCTGATGAGCATGACGGCGATTTTGTAATCATCAGTAACCGTGGTCAGAGCAAAGTTCAGGAGATGTTGCTCGGCAGTACGGCATCCGAGGTTCTTCAGCGATCACGTATTCCGGTTTATCTGATTAACATCGATATGGAAGCTGATGACGAAAATCCAAATGAGCGACGCCTTGTTATTACAAAATCGGTTGAAAAAACTTTGAACCACGTGATGCATGCCACCGATTTTTCTGACACCGCAAACCGTGCATTCGATGTGATTCGGGATCTCGACAGCGAGGGCAAAATCGATAAATTTTCTTTCGTTCATGTACAAGGCCACCATGCAATTGCTCTGAAAGATCCTGCCAGTTTTGATACACTCACAGCCAAATCGCAGGAACAGCTTGAGGATATGCGAAATTCTCTCTCTGATAAAACCCGAAATAACTCAGAAATAATCATCACTTTCGGTACTCCCGGGAAAGAGATTATCAGTGCCATTGAAGATTCAGGCGCCACACTCGTGGTAATGGGAAGCCAGGGCAAGGGCTTTGTTCACGAATTTTTCCTCGGCGGGGTCAGCTCCCAGGTAACCCGATTCAGCAAAGTGCCTGTGCTTCTCGTACCGGCAGAGAGGGATTAGTTTCTGCAGAACGTTAAACCTATTACAGTTCAATTTTAATTAGCCACAGAAGCCAAGAGCAATCAATGCTTCTGTGGTGCTAATGAAAAGTGCATTGCCCAAAACAGCGAGTACAATCAAGGTATTTACGCTACTTCTTTATCTTAATCCCCGATGATGTAAAAGATCTCCTCACCCGGCCCCACGGGAATACCCAGGCCAAATACCATGGTGTAGAACAGAATAATCCATCCGATCAGGAAAAAGATACTGTAGGGTAGCATCATAGCAATGATGGTGCCGATGCCCAGGTCTTTATCATACTTGTTGGCAAATGCGAGTATCAATCCGAAGTAACTCATCATGGGGGTGATGATGTTGGTAACCGAATCGCCTATTCGATAGGCCGCCTGGATTACTTCAGGGGTGTAACCAATCAACATAAGCATGGGCACAAAAATGGGGGCTGTAACTGCCCACTGCGCCGAGGCTGACCCAAGCATCAGGTTCACCGAACCGGAAACCAAAATAAATCCAATAAATATGATTGGGCCCGTAGCACCCGTATCCTGCAGAAATTGAGCGCCCTTCACCGCAAAAATCTGCCCCAGATTGCTCCAGCCAAAGTAGGCCACAAACTGCGCGGCAAAAAATACAATCACGATGTAAAGCCCAAGAGTTGACATTGCCCCGGCCATTCCTTTAATCACATCGCGGTCGTCCTTCATAGTGCCCACAAGACGTCCGTAAATAAAGCCTGGAATCAGAAAACAGATAAAGATGAAGGTTACAATTCCGCGGAGGAACGGGGAGTCTTTCCAGTCGCCGGTTTCGGGATTCCGGAGAACGCCGTTTTCCGGTACAATGGTAAGAGCAAGCACTCCAAACATGATGAGCACCCCAATTCCTGTCCATTTCAGCGCGTGAATCTCTTTATCAGTTAGCGGATCCATAGACACGTCATCGGAAAGATCTTCCATTGCCATGCTTTCATCATACTCGCCCAGTTTTGGTTCAACAATTCGAAGAGTAACAAAAGCGCCTACTCCGGTAATCATAAAGGTACTCACAAACATAAAATAGTAGTTTGCTGTAGCTACAACCACGTAGTCGGGGTCAATCAGCTGGGCGGCTTCCTGTGTGAGCCCGGCAAGCAGCGGATCTATAGTACCCAGCAACAAGTTGGCACTATACCCACCCGAAACACATGCAAACGCACATGCCAAACCGGCCAGTGGATGGCGGCCCATAGAGTGAAAAATAACGGCTGCCAGAGGTACAAGAACTACATACCCCATTTCAGAAGCCGTATTAGAAATAACCGCTGCAAAACAGATAGCAATGGTTACAAGGTTTTTTGGCTTAAATACAAAATTGAAAATGGGGCGAAAGACCAATCCAAGCAGATATAACAGGTAGCGGAATGGCACTGTAATTAAACTGAATGTCTTAATAAAAACAGAATCCCCCTTAAAAGGATATACTTTAAAGCCTGTGCTGCTCTCCTTGGGCTGAAATGCAGCTGCTTTTAATACGATACCGCGAATCACGGCACTGATCAGCCCGGAATGCTCAGCCACACCAACCCCGAGCAGCGCCACTAAAACCACCCCAAGCGGTGCGAAACCGGTAAAGTTTGAAACCATATTGGTTACAATCATACGCAACCCTTCGGCATTCAGAAGACTTATTGGCCGTATAATACCATCTTCTGCCCTTCCTGGTGAACCTTCAGGCCGGGGATCTGGGGCGCTCCAGTCGAGCCATTCAGCCAGTCCGCTAAGCAAAACAACACCGAGTGCAAAAAGCGCGAAGAGCGTTACGGGATGAGGAAGCAAATTACCCAGCCATTCAACAAAATCGAGAAAGCGGGTGAACAGGGTTTTTCTTTCAGGAGAAGTTTCCGGAACCTTTGGGTCGTCGGTTTTTGGATATTCACTCATAGGTAATTAATCGTTTTTATGATCATCTATCTGGCCGGCACATTCAGGCAGCTGCCGTTTCCGGGTTTTTCTTCAGATTAAGCTTCAGCAAACATCCCGTTACTGCACCGGCAGCACCGGGAAGCCCGCCTACCAATAATATGATAACCAAAACAAGCCAGGGTGAACCAATGCCCATCATTTCTGCTACGCGTATGGCAGCGATGGCATCATTCGCTATGTGGATGTAAAGCGCCTGTAAAAACCAGGCAAAGCCCGTGCCTGAGAATCCAATAACGATTGCAGATAATGGCTTTTCAATGAGCCATGCACCAAAAATGAATGCGGGTAAAAAGAGAATCCACCATGGCAGAAAAAATGTACCAAGCCACGATAAAAGTAAGATGCCGATAAATGCACGCATTGGTGTGTAAATAATTTGGCGTTTGCTTGTGAATTAAAGACATCAGAGTATATGAGTTTGCAGAATAAACTCAAATAAGAGTTCGGGCTGTTTCGGGGTAAGCTCTATTTTGATCTGATAGCGATTATTCTGATCTTTAGAACTACTTTATTTTTGAATCATGTTTACCAAAAATCCTCAAAAAAGAGCGTAAAAAAGAATGGCAAAGGTTGAAGTTGTAATGCCCCAAATGGGTGAATCGGTAATGGAAGGCACCATTATTGAGTGGGCCAAAAAAGTTGGCGACAAAGTAGAAGTTGATGAAACCCTGCTCGAAATAGCAACTGACAAAGTTGATACAGAGGTGCCATCACCCGAGGCCGGTGTTTTGGTAGAGATACTTGTACAAGAAGATGAAACCGTAGAAGTTGGCCAGCCTATTGCTATCATCGATACAGACAGAGACGCATCAGTTGCTGATGAGACATCCTCAGACAACGGGAATGAGACTGCTCCGGAAGAAACAAAGGCTGAAGAAGCACCGGAAGAAGAGAGCCAGCCGGAGCCCGCTGCAACATCATCAGATAACAACAGTGACGCCGATGGTGAACGAATTGAGGTTGTAATGCCCCAGATGGGTGAATCGGTAATGGAAGGCACCATTATTGAGTGGGCCAAAAAAGTTGGCGATAGTGTAGAGGTTGATGAAACCTTGCTCGAAATAGCCACAGATAAGGTAGATACCGAGGTGCCATCACCCGAGGCCGGCACGCTCGTTGAAATTTTGGTTGAAGAGGGTGAAACAGTGGAGGTGGGTCAGGCTATAGCAATTATTGCAACCGGTAATGCCGCAGCTGCCGGAAGCGATAAAAGCAAGCCTGCTAAAGACGAACCGAAAGATAGTGCACCAGCCAAAAAAGAAAATCGGGCCGAAACTTCCGGCTCCGAGCCCCAGCGTGTTGGTACCGATGGGCGGTTCTATTCACCACTTGTACGGTCTATTGCCAAGGAAGAGGGCATCAGCATGGAGGAACTTGAGTCTATCGAAGGGAGCGGAAAAGATGGCCGTGTTTCAAAGAGCGATATACTCTCTTACGTAGAGAACAAAAAGGCTGGTAAAGTGAAAGCCACTGCGAAAGAGAAAAGCAGCGGACTCGAAAAACCGGTACCTCAGCAATCCACTTCACCATCAGGCGATGGTAAAATTTCTGCCGGTGAGCTTAACGTGTCGCGTCCGCATCAGAACGTTGAGATTGTAAAGATGGACCGCATGCGCAAAATGATTGCAGAGCATATGGTTCGCTCCAAGCAGACCTCAGCTCATGTTACCACTTTCAGTGATGTGGATGTTACCAACATTGTGAAATGGCGCGAACGGAATAAGAACAAGTTTTATGAGCAGACCGGTATCAAGCTAACCTATACGCCAATCTTTATTGAAGCATTTATCCAGGCAATTGGCGAGTATCCGCTTATTAACAGCTCGGTTGATGGTGATGAAATCCATCTCAAAAAAGACATTAACTTTGGTATTGCTGTAGCACTTGGCGAAGGCGGGAAAGGCGGCTTGATTGTTCCTGTAATTAAGCAGGCTCAGGACAAAAACCTTGCAGGTCTTGCAAAAGCGGTGAATGACCTTGCTACAAAAGCCCGTAACAAAGATCTCAGCCCTGATGATCTTGTAGGTGGTACCATTACTCTTACCAATTACGGAAGTGTTGGCAACCTTATGGGAACGCCAATTATTAACCAACCGCAGGTGGCCATTCTTGGAACAGGAGTTATTGAGAAGCGGCCGGTTGTAATTGAAACCCAAGAGGGCGATCTGATTGGTATTCGCCATAAGATGTATATCTCCATGAGTTACGACCACAGGATTATTGATGGCGCTCATGGCGGGGCATTTACCAGCAGAGTACAGGAACTGCTTGAAAGTTTTGATCCGGACAGAGCCATCTGACCTGAATTACTCAACCCTGTTTCGAAGCGATAGACTCACCTCTATCGCTTCTTTTTTTCTAAAGTGATGGCATCAAAAAAAATGCATTCTATGGAAATAACCAAAACCATTGATGATACCCGGCAGCAGATTACAAACCTGAGATCAGGTGGAAAAAAGATTGCACTTGTGCCTACCATGGGCGCCCTGCATAAAGGGCACATCACACTTATTCAGCTAGCTAAACAGCATGCAGATCATGTTGTGGTTTCCATCTTTGTGAACCCAGAGCAGTTTGCCCCCAACGAAGATTATAACACCTATCCTCGCGAGCTTGAGGAAGATCTGGAAAAGTGCCGCCGTGAAGGGGTTTCACTGGTATTTGCTCCGGCGAGAGAAGCTGTTTATGATGATGAGAAATTTCTATCGATAAAGGTTAGTTCTCTGAACGGCCATATGTGTGGGGGCAGCCGTCCCGGTTTTTTTGAGGGTGTACTGCTTATCGTAAACAAGCTATTTAACATCATTCAGCCAGATTTGGCTGTTTTCGGGCAGAAAGATATTCAGCAGTTTCAGATAATCCGGGCGATGGTGCAGGAGTTTAATCACAGTATTGAGCTTATGCTTGCACCCATTGAGCGTGCTAACGACGGGCTTGCGCTCAGCAGCCGTAATGCTTACTTGAAGAGTGATGAGCGTGTAATAGCTCCCGGTTTATATCGTGCGCTCACCTATGTAGAGAAGCAGATAAATGATGGTGTCCATACTCCAAAGCTCATGCTTGAACATCAGAAAAGCGAGCTTGAAGCAAAAGGTTTCAGAATTGACTATCTTAATGTGTTTTCACGAAAAACGCTGCAACCGGTAACGGTGTTAAAAGAGAACACCCAATATATTATAGCCGGGGCTGTTTGGTTAGGTAACACCCGGTTAATTGATAACATTTTGATAGATTTATAAGCTTATTGACATGAGATTAACAATGTTCAAATCGAAACTGCACCAGATGAGGGTTACAGAAGCCAACCTCATGTATGAGGGCAGTATCACCATAGACCAGGACCTGCTGGAGATGGCCAATATTTTACCATATGAAAAGGTTCAGGTAGTAAACATAACCAATGGGTCCCGCCTGGAAACCTACACTATACCCGGAGAGCGAGGCAGCAGAGTTTGCTGTTTAAATGGCGCCGCTGCAAGGCTTACACAGGTTGATGACCGGGTTATTATTATGGCATATGCCGAAATGGAGACTGAAGAGGCAAAGAACTACAAGCCCACTGTAGTAATTGTTGATGAGAATAACGAACCCAAAGATATTCTCGATGAAGTAACCCACGGCAAAAAATATGGCCTTGAAAATGGATTGATTGAACACAACTGATAAAGAAAATGAAATAAAAAACCCGGCCTGTTAACTCAGGCCGGGTTTTTTTATGTGTACTGTTTATCAAAGCTGATTCATCCATCTGAACACTTAATGAATCAATCAATTCAGATTACTTTTATTCCCTGAAGTCTGACAATACTTCCAGAAAACGGGCAGATGTTTTAATTCCTCTGTGAAAATCTTTCAGTGAAAAACTCTCATTCGGTGAATGGAGCGCATCTTTTGTTAAGCCGAAACCCATCAGAATGGAGTTTACACCCAAAACTTTTTTGAAATCAGCTACAATTGGGATTGATCCTCCCTCTCTGCTGAACAGAACCTCTTTGTCGTAGATATCACCAAAGGCTTTGGCGGCGGCTTTCAATCCGTAAAAATCGAGATCTATCACAACGGGATGGCCGCCATGGTGGGCTTCCACTTCAACGGTAACTGTATCGGGAGCGAGTGATTCCACATGTTTTTTGAATAGAGACGCAATTTTATCCGGGTCCTGATCGGGCACAAGCCGCATGCTCACTTTTGCGCCTGCTTTAGCCGGCAGCACTGTTTTAGCACCTTCACCCTGGTAACCGCTCCAGAGTCCGTTCACATCCAGAGTGGGGCGGGCTGATGCACGCTCGAGGCTGCTGTATCCTTTCTCTCCGTGCAGCGCTTTTAACCCGAGACTCTCTTTGTACGCTTCATCATCGTGCGGCAGCGCTTTGTATGCGTCCCGCATTTCGGGTGTCATCGGTTCTACATCATCATAAAAACCTTCAACCTGCACTACGCCATCTTCATCTTTCATCTTTGCTATAATTTCACACAGAACATTTGCAGGATTTTCAACGGCACCACCAAATACACCGCTGTGCAGATCGCGATGTGGGCCGGTTACATGAATTTCCATGTAGGCAAGACCCCGCAGGCCGTAAGTAATTGATGGCTGATCCTCTCCAAACATGGCTGTATCGGAAATGAGAACCATATCGCAAGAGAGCAGATCTTTGTTTGCCTTAATAAATGGAACAAGGTTTGGTGAACCGATCTCCTCTTCACCTTCAAGAATCAGTTTTACATTTACGGGAATCTCCGTACCGGTGTTAAGGTACGCTTCCAGTGATTTTATGTGCGTAAACGATTGGCCCTTATCATCACTGGCACCCCGCGCATATACACGTCCATTTTTTACCGTTGGTTCAAATGCCGGTGTATCCCATAGTTCGTCGGGATCGGACGGCTGCACGTCGTAATGGCCATAAATTAGCACCGTTGGCTGGTCATCATGCGAGCACTTTTCAGCGGTGATGATCGGGTGGCCCGGAGTTTCGTGGAGTGTTACTTTATCAAGCCCGATCGTTTTCAGCTGATTAATTAAAAATTCCGCAGCTTTTTTAACATCTCCTTTACGGTTTGAATCTGTACTGACACTCGGGATCCTCAACAGTTCAAACAGCTGTTTTTCAAATGTTTTAATATTCTCGTCGATGTAGTTCTGTACGTTGCTCATGATACAATTTTGTTCGGTTTATCTTTTCCATTTAAGATAGATGATTGAGGGATGAATTTCATAAAAGATGCGAGCTTACCAGTTAATCGGTACACCTATTTTTGCCGTAAATGCTTACGTAATTCCGAATGATTCTACACAGACCGTGACGTAAGTACCTGCTTTTTTTGATTAGATACCATCCCAGCCGATGGGCCTTTTTTCACCGGCTTCTATAGGCACTTCAAGGCGATTTTGAGACGGAGGAAGAAGGCACGTTGTAAACTGATTAAAGGCGCATGGAGGGTTGTATGCTTTGTTGAAATCAAGAATCGTCATGTTGTTTTCATCCGGGAATGGGATAATCATATAACGGCCGGCGTGGTAGGTCTCTGTTCGATTCGTTTCATCTGCAAACATGATGAATAAGCCGCTATTGGCTTCTAATGCTATAACGGAATAGAGCGTACCATCAATCAAAAATTCGATATTACCTGGAGAAGTGCGTTCCACTTCTTCGCCGAGTACGTTATCAACGGTAATGCTTAGGCTGTCTTGATTAGGTACAAATCTTGCGTGTAAATGCCATTCCACGTTCAGCGGATAGGCAGGAAATCCTTCAAATGCATCGGCTTTGGGATTGTCTTTATTGTAAAGACGGATTCCATGGCTGTTGCCGCGGGTATCTACAAACCACTCAAGATCTCCGTGTTCAAGGTGCGGCCTGTTTTCACCATCAAAAATAACCATTTCGTTAACCGATTCACTTTCATGTGTTATGGTTACTTCATCAGCAACTCTCATCGTTATAATTCCATCATCAAGAAGAAAACTGCCAGCATAATTTGGAATTGTTCCTTCAGGAAATGTTACATCCTGCTCATTGCCGCTCCCAAATGTGTTCTTACCCTCTGCAAGCCAGTAAATTCCATGGAGCCGAAGCCAGTTTGTAGGGCCGGTGAGTACATCAATCCGGTACTCTTTCCACTCGTTGATTTGATTCTCATAATCTACAGAAACCGGCGCCGGACCTAACTGATCAGTTTCTGTACAGCTGCAGAAGAGTACAATGAGAAAGAGGCATACTACGGGATATTTGATACCATTGATACGCATTTCTTACGGATCTATATCAAGCCCAACCCAGTTAACAGGCCGCTTTTCTCCGGCCGTGATGGATGTGTTTAGTCTGTTTTCCACAGGCGGCAGCTGGCAGGTTGTAAATAAGTTATAGGCACAAGGCGGATTGTAGAGTTTGTTGAAATCAATCACAGTGTAATCATTACCCTCCATCGGATAGTCTATGTAAATGTACCTTCCCGCCTGGTATGTTTCTGTTCGGTTGGTTTCATCCGCCACAATAATAAACATTCTGTCAGAGCCTTCCAGAGCCAGAAGCGTGTGCCGTTTTCCATTAAGTGTAAACTCAATAGTACCGGGTGTTGGAGCATCTACCTGTTGGCCGAGAACATTCACAACCGGTATGGTTGTGCCTTGCGGACTGGGGTGAAACCTCGCCTGCCTTCTCCATTCGGGGTTAATTGGATAGGCAGGGAATCCTTCAAAGGCATCAGCCTGCGGGTTATCTCTGTTATAGAAACGAATTGCCACCATATCACCGCGACTTATCACAAACCAGTGCAGAGTACCGTAATCAACTGCCGTTTTATCTTCTCCATCCATCACAAGCTCGATAACAGGTTCGCCGTTATGAGTGATTTCAACACCATCCGCAACATTCATGGTTACCACGCCATTTTCAAGCACAAATGTACCGGCAAAATCGGGCAGAATATCTCCGGGAAAGCGGATATCGGCCACTTTGCCGCTGCCAAATGAATTCTCACCCTCTTCAAGCCATTCCATGCCTGCAAGCCGAAGCCAGCCTATTGGTTGTTTAAGCGTTTCAATTCTGTCCTGTCTCCATGCTTCAACTACATCATGGTAATTTTCGGGAATTGGCGCCTGTCCTAATTCACTTTTTGTACAGCTACCCATAAAAAACAGAAGCAGCAAAATGTTGACCGTTTTTTTCATAACTCAAACAATGTTTCAATGTTGAAGAATATAACCATTCTTGCTGTTTAAGGTGAGAATTGATTTTACCTTCTTATGAGAGCAGGTTCCGCAATATTAGAATAGCGTATAGATAAACGGGGCAAGGGAGCTGCCACCTCCAATTACAATCAAGAAACCCATAAGCAGTAATACAATAATTACAGGCGCAAGGAGATATTTTTTCCTCTCACGAATGAAGTGCCAAAGATCGATGATGGTTTCCATAGGGTACGACTGTATTCAACCAAAATATAAGGATTCCTTTCTTATTTATATGTAACTCTGCAAATTCGCAATTATTCCTGTGTTGTTGCCAAAACGATGAGTCCAAGCTGGAGCAGCAAACGTTCTGTAGCCGTTAGTTCATCGATTTCTCCGATCACTTCTATGGCAATTTCCGGCCTGTCGGTAATTACCCCATCCACTCCTTTCAGAATCACATCAACAATACTCTCCCGTGTGTTTACCGTCCAGGCATACACATCCATCTGTTGCAGTGCTGCACGTGCCATCAAATCTGAATTTATATTGGCCTGATTCACAGATAGAAACTGTACAGGCAACCTGCTGATATCACCCAATGCCGCTGCTGATACGTACCCTGTTTGAAGTTCGGGAGCCAGTTGGCGTACCTGCTCAACTGCCCTGTATGAGAGTGATTTTACCTGAACCTGATCTTCCATGCCATGTTCTCTTATGATGTCAATTGTTTTTTCTGCCAGCTCCGGCCTAAACCCGTAGTACTTCAACTCAATCATTACAATTACCCGATTTTTTGCCCGCTCCAGATATTCGGTCAGTGTAGGCACTTGAAGCTCCGCATCGGAATATTCTTCGCCGGAAAGCAATCTGATATCACTCAGTTCTTCATCACTGATTCCTGCGATTCTCCGTGGGTCGCCTGCAACGCGCATCAGGTCTTCATCGTGCAGAATTACCACCGTGCCATCCGCTGTAAGCTGCACATCTATTTCTACCACATCAGCCCCAAGAATGATTGAATTTTCAAGTGCGGGAAGGCTGTTTTCGGGGGCACCGAGCGCATTTGCCCTGTGTGTGATTATCCATACACCATTATCCCTGCCTGATTCGCCGGTTATCAGCAATGTGGTTACAAAGCTGCCACTTATTATTATCAGTAGAAGTAGTGCAGCCCGCACTGGTTTAGCCCACCAGGTAAGCAGACGAATGGTTTTTATTGTTAATTTTTTAAATCCCGGAATTTCGGACATCAATCCGGGACGTGTAAAACCAAAGTAGAATTTTGTGATGATGGCAGATATCAGCGAAAACCCAAAAAATGAAATTACAATCCCTGCTGAAATTCTTGTGAATAAATATCCGCCAGCAATAAACGCCACAGGGCGAAGCGATTCAAAAAAACCGTAAGCCCAGGTTGTTAAAAAGAGAAACAAAGATACCAGTACTGCTTCCGTAACGATTCGGGCGCTAATCCAAATAGCAGCTGCTATACCAATAACCTTCAAAAAACGCAGTGTATTTGATGTTGGATGTCTCCAGATCTCTTTAATGGCTTCAATAAAAGACTTATTTCCTTCGAGATATGCGGGCAACGCCGGCAGAAGCATTGCGGCTAAGCTTATAGATGTAACCGCCCATAAGAAAGCCCAAATTCCGCCAAAAATCAGTGCCCTGTACCATTCGGGCGGAGTTGTATAGAGATAGTAGTTGATGTCGAACTCAGCAAGCCAGATCAGATAAACAAGCCCAAGCCCTGCCGCCAGCGGTATAATTGCCAACAGAAATACCGTTATCGTTATGGAGCAGATTTTCACCAGCAGATGAGCTCGCAAAAGTATCTTTCTTACAGTTGTTGCAATGGAAATCCGCTCTCCTATCAGGTCATCCCTTACAATTTGAAACAGTCCCGCATAACGAATTACAATTCCCGTAAGCGCAATCAGTACAATAAGAAACAGGTATATAAAACCAATGGGCGATGCGAACCAGCTTACAATATCTTCGTTACCAACAAAAT
>REDS01000225.1 GCA_007693395.1 Balneolaceae bacterium
CATGGCATAGAGCAGAGACCGGAAAGAATCCGGTGTGGCCGCCGCCCGCGTTGGGGCTTGCGGATTGGGTGCGCGACTTTCGTCATCGCGCGCTGCACGATGTTACTGCCAGCGCACCGTTGGTGCTGACTTTTATTTATTGCTTGGCGATTGGAAAAGATGACCGATCGCTGATTTAGCTCATATTAAAAGGAAGTCGTGATGAAGGCAGTGAATATCGAAAGTTAGCTGGTTCAATTTGCCCCAACGGGGCAGTGTCACCAACATAGTGCGGAGCGCTATGCATAGGAATGAACCTGAAAAGTAAGCCCTGAAGGTGGTACATCCCGATCCTTCGGGGGGCGCTGGCCGGGAGTGTTCGCTGTAAGGAGAGCGATTTTGCCTATTTGAGCGGTATCAAAATAACATCTTCAAAATCGAGATCGATCTCTTCGAGCAGGGGTTCGGCTATCTCAACGATCTCTTCGTCGGAATATTCATCCAATCCTTCCAGTTCTATGTATAAAATATCATTCTGATCGTCGATGCTGTAACGAACATCGGTCGATTCAAAACTTTCTTTCAGGGCATTAACCAGATACTCCACATCTTTCTGCCACTCTTCAAACTGAGATTCGCTATTTTCTTCCATAGGATATTTTATTGAACTGTTTTGATTGATTGAAAATATGAATCCATCCATTAAAAAATTAGCCAATCTCGCAAAAAAAGAGAGTCGTAATATAATCGGGCTGATGTCGGGTACTTCGCTGGATGGGCTTGACATTGCACTCTGCTCTGTTTCCGGTCATGGTGCGAATACAACCGTATCGCTCGATCGCTTTATTACCAAAGATTACAGTAACCGGGAGAAGGAGAGTCTTAAAATGATCTCATCCGTGGAGCATGTGAAACTTCAGGAAGTTTGCTACCAGCATACCCGGATAGCTCACATTCATGCCCGTATGATTCTCGAAGCACTGAATGAGTGGATTATTGAACCGGGTGAAATCGATTGCATCGCCAGCCACGGACAAACTATCTACCACCTGCCGGCGCGCGATCTGGATGATGATCGACAACCCATAAACTCTACGCTGCAAATTGGCGATGGAGATCACATTGCGGCCATCACCGGAATTTTGACGATCAGTGATTTCAGGCAAAAGCATGTAGCTCACGGAGGGGAGGGAGCCCCGATGGCTGCTCTGGTGGACCGACTACTGTTTGCCGACACCCATGAGCAGCGAATTTTACTAAATATTGGCGGAATCGGGAATTTCACAATTGTACCATCCAAAAAATCTCCGGATCAAACATCATTCACAACAGATACCGGGCCGGGAAATACACTGATCGATAAACTGGTGCAAAAATGGTTCGATAAGCCGTATGATAAAGATGCTGCCATCGCCCGAAGCGGAACCGTTCACAGCGAAATTCTATATGAGATGCTTAGGGATGGCTGGTTTTCAGGCAGCGGAGCCAAGTCAACCGGTCCGGAATATTTCAGTGTGGATTGGGTGGCGAAAAAAATCTCGAACATCGGGTTGTCTTTCGATAGCATCAGGCCGAAAGATTTGATCGCTACGGTTACCGAATTATCGGCGATAACCATTGCAAAAAGCATCAATGAACATGCAGAAAAAACATCAAACGCAGTGATCTATGTAAGCGGAGGTGGGGCACATAACCCGCTGTTGATGCAGCGGATCACGGAAGAGCTGGGAGGCATCACCGTAAAAAACTTCTCTGAATTGGGAATTAACCCTGATGCAAAAGAAGCCCTGATTTTCGCCGTTCTCGCAAACGAGATGTTAGCCGGTGAAGGGTTTGATTTTAAGACAGAGAATGGAGAGAGCATGAAGCTGAATGTTGGAAAAATATCGTTTCCGAAGTGAGTTGGGGGATGGGAGACGTGAGACGTGAGACGTGAGACGTGAGACGGAAAATTGCCAAATTCAAAACTCAGAACTCACCCTTCGAAATTCATTATTCAGTGTTCATCATACTTCGTCCCTTCACCATTCCTTATTCTCGGATAACAATCTCATTGCATGGATGCCGTTAATCAATTAATTTTGAAAATGATCAAATCATTTGATGATAAAGCAACTTCAGATCTGTTTCATGGAAAATCAAGCAGTAAGGTCAGGAAACTTACGACACAAATTCTTGAATCCGCAATTTATAAACTGGATATACTGAATGCTGCCACTTCTCTTGATGATTTGAGATCACCACCCGGCAACCGCCTTGAAGCATTGCGGGGGGATTACAAAGGGTTTCATAGCATTCGGATAAATATCCAATGGAGAGTTGTATTCCAATGGCAGGAGTCCAATGCTTATAACGTTTCCATTGTTGATTATCACACATAAACCAAACAGGTGAATCGTTATGATTCCAAAAAACAGAGTAACAACACATCCGGGTGTCATCCTGCTGAAAGAATATCTTGAACCGATGGGACTTACACAGAAAGAACTGGCCGATCATCTGGGAATTCCTATTCAGCGGATAAACGAAATTGTAAAAGGAAAGAGGGGAATTTCTCCGGATACAGCCTGGCTGCTTTCTGAGGCGTTCGATACTTCCCCTGAATTCTGGTTAAATTTACAGGCTATGTTTGATTTATCATCAAATCGTCCAAGCAGGAAAATTACGTCCTTAAAAGCAGTTTAGGTATAACGTTATTTAAAGTAGAAAATGAGCCTGCAGTTGGCAAGTTGAGTACTCAATACTCAAAGTGAAACGGAAAATTGCCAAATTCAAAACTCACCCTTCGAAATTCATCATTCAGTGTTCATCATTCAAAATTCGTTATTGGGTGTTCATCATTCATCATTCCTCATCCCTCTCCCCATTCCAAAACCCGTTCATATGCATCAATCAGTTTTTCGCGGATGGGCATGGAGTTTTCATAAATTTCCATTTGTCGGGTGATGTACTCCTTCCTCCCCTCATCGGTCTCGATTTTTATCGGTTCGAGGCCAAATGAACGCGCATCATACGGGCTGGCTTGCATATCGGTTTTTCGCGCTTCACAGGCGTTGAGGAACGCTTCTCGGATCAGTTCGCTGGAAATCCACGGGTAGAGTTTATAGGCCCATTTGTAGAGATCCATATTGGTGTGGATGCAGCCTGGCTGTTCCATATCGGCGAACGTATCGCGGCTGAGGTGATGCTTGTTAAGCGGCCGGGCCGGTTCAGTAAAAAAGCGGAAAGCATCAAAATGGGTGCATAACAGCGGACGCGACTCCACAAAACGGGCAATCTCATCAGGTGGAAGCCGCAGCGGTATCTGTTCGTGGCGAATTTCTCCTGCGCGGTACACCATAGCCCACTCATGCATGCCAAAACAACCAAACATCGGTTTGTTACTGCGGCTGTTTTTCAGCACGCTCAGCATCCAACGGATGGCACGAAGGCGCTTTTTGGGAAACAGAGCGGGATTTAAGTACGCCGCTCCGTCTTCAACAAGAAGTTCAGACAGTTCGGGCAGCAGGGATTCATCAGAATCTGACAGTTCAAGAACCACACCGGGGCCGGGTGACCACCTCATCAGGTGGGCAGGGCGAAATTTGTAGTATTCAAACAGAAAATCAAGAACGGGATTTTTTTCCTGTTTGGATCGCGCATCCAGGTAGGGATCCAGGATGGCCGCCAAAACCTCCCGGTGGTTCTTTTTGAGCCGAATCCACTCGTGTTTGGGGAGGCGTAATTGTCTGTCTGATGTTGTGAGTAACTGCATCCTCTAAAGATACCAAACTCCTGAGCGAAATGAAGAATCCCGATGCAGTTCAATCGGGAGACTGAATGAAGCCGAAGGATCTCATCGTGCTGGGGACTTACCTTAAAAAACTCCCTGCACAGGGAGCTAACTTTGAAAAAGAATGGTTTTCATGGATTGAGCCTCAGAACACGGCTCCGCCGCTTGGAAGTTTACACAAAAGTTTGCCACTGATTAAGTGCCGTTAGGCACGCCGGATGTTGTAACCACAGAATTCATTCTGTGGTTTACCATGGACACCACCTCTGAAAAAGTGCCATAGGCACGGCCGATATATCAGTGGGGTAGATGCACAGTGGGGCTGCCACTTGGAGTTTAATGCCAGACCCTGAAAGGGTCACATCTCACAGCCCGGGGCAACGCCCCGGGTTTTTGGGTATGAGCCGGAAACACCCCGAGGCAACAGACCTTATCAACGTTCAGGGTCTAATCGAGGGGATGTATTCATGAACCGGTCAGGGGTTTTCAGGGCGTTGATTTCATCCAGAGAATAACCATCTGGATAGGTTATGTGCTGTAATTGATTGATGGGCCGATGGTATTTCCTGATCTTGTCCATTTTCCCGGGGCGCTGCCCCGGGCTACGTACTTCGACCCTTTCAGGGTCTGATCAGTGACTGAATAAGTGCCATCGGCACAGCCTATATGATTGGGGAAGAAAGATTTGGCGCTTCTTCAATGGAATCCGCTCCCCGACGCAAAGCGTGTCGGGACAGGCAGGATGATCGGTATGTAGCTCTTTCGTTAAATTATTCTTTAATACTTCGTGAGCTTTTGATTTTTGTTATACTGGAATGGCTGTGAAGTATTCTTAATACAAGAACTTTATTATGGTAAATGCGGTAAATAATTAGATAATTGCCCAGTATTACATTTCGATATCTCTTGTCTTTTGTAGGTAGATGGCGGCATTCCGGATGCAAACGCCAGGAAAGGTCTAAACTCCAAATTCTGCTGAAAATATCTGAGACAAAACTTTTTGCTGCGAGGGCGCCAAACAGCTCTTCTCCATAAGCATATACTTTTGTAATGTCTTCGTTAAACGCTTCGGATACGTTTACTTCTTTTCTCTCTCCTTGATCCACTTTTCAAATTTATTCATGGATTCCTGCACGGAATAGAAAGGTCCTTTTTCGGCAGTTTTAATGCCTTTAACAAACTCATCTCTGCTAAGATTTCCTCCGGTTGTAAAATCCCCGCCGGAATCGGGAGGAGATTTTTGCCCTTTTATTTTTACACTCATGGGAAAAAATTTGATTATGTATTACTTTGAATGTAATAAAATGGAGAGTATTAAAGTAATTCTTGTTTGTCATCAGTGGGTTTTGATGAGTGCATCCCCAGAACCACGCTCATCTGTTTCCCGCCCGTGCCTGTCGTCCTTCGATAAGCGCAGCCCCAGAACGGGTGATGCTTCGGTGAAAGCAGCCCCAGATCAAGGCTCATCTTTTCCCCGCGAAGCGAGATCCTTCGACTGCGTCCCGCCTGTCCCGATTGAATTGCATCGGGGATTGAACTGCATCGGGACTTCGCTCAGGATGACAGGGCGTTGGTGAGTGTAGTGAACCGGCCCCGACGCAAAGCGTGTCGGGGCAGGCTGTCTAACAAATCGTGGTTGTGCATCAGTCCCGGATACGCCGGTATATGGATTTCACCCGTGCCTGTCATCCTGAAGGAGCCCGCTTTTTGGGCGACTGAAGGATCTCGTTGCACAGGGGACTTACCTTAAAAAACTCCCCTTCATTAAAAAAAAACTGTAACATTTCTCAATCTCGTGCATCATAATCTTTACCGGGGCAAATTTAGCGCGGTGGTTTGGTATGAAACCGGCTTTTGAAGTAGCGGGAAGGTTGATATACAACAGGTACTTTGAATTAGTGATGATTATCTACAGAAATTTAATTTGTAAATGTTAGTAAAATAGTGGTTACATTTGGTATAGAGTTAAAATTCTCAGATAGCTATTTGATTTATTAAAATAATTTAATAATATGATTATGTAGCGTATTGACTTTTGGGTGGAAGTGCACTCTTTTCTTTACTGGTTTTTTCGGAGCAGGTACTATAAGCTTATAAACTACTCGTTGGCTTGCTAAAGAAACCCATGTTAGAAAACAGCACACGCCCCGGGCCATAAATGCTACATCAATAAAAAAGCTTAAAACATGCCGGCGGCAAACCCCCGCAGGCAAAACAAAAACAAAACAAACATAGGTGAACAACAATGGGTCAACAACAACTATTACTCGTAATTTTGGTAACC
>REDS01000193.1 GCA_007693395.1 Balneolaceae bacterium
GAAATTAATTATCTATTTTCAATGAAACACAGACTATTTAAGTGTTTATTTTTCAGCGGTTTGATTCTTATTCTTTCTTCATGTGAGCCTAAAGAATCAAACCCTTATTTATTAGAAAGTATTATTGAAATAAATATTGATTTATCAAATAATCGTGATCTCCCCCTATCAGAGCTTTTTAGAGAAATTGAATATGTAACATTGAATACACCTGAAAATCAAATCATAGGACCATTCGTAAAAAAGATTATACAGGACGATAAAATTGCTTTATTCGACAATCAAAACAGCTCTATGTGGGTATTCAACACAGAAGGAGAATACTTAAACAGAATAGAAATTAAGAATGGACGCGGACCAGGTGAGGTTATGCACCTAAGTGATATGACTTTCGCCTCAAATAATACTATACATGCTTTAGGAGCAATGAAAGTATTAAAATTTGATTTATCGGGTAATTTGCTAAACGAATTCCTTTTTAATGGAGCTGTTTATCAGCTTTCATATTTCATTGAAGAAGGTCTTTATGCTGGTTTTGCTAATAACTCATTCAATATTGGTTTTGACGAGGTATCAGGCAAAAATTTATTGATTTTCGATGAGTATGGAACAGTAGTAGATGGTTTTCTTCCAATTGATGAAAGATTTGATGGTTTAATTTACTCTACATTTAACAACTTTCCTGTGTATGGCAATACTCAACTGCTTTTTATACACCTTATCGACAAAATATTTGAAATTTCGCCCGATGGCGTACGAACAAGGTACACTTTGAATTTTGGAAAGAACTCTATTCCAGATGAAATTTTTGATCACATGTCGCGATATCGCAGACCATTGGACTTTTACAGAAGTGAAGTAGTTGATAATGATTATGTTGCATATATTGTTCAAGTGGGCGAAGTAAAAAACAAGCTTTTATTAACAGTGAGAATGAATCATCAAAATTATACCGTAATTTTTAACAAAGAGACTCACAATACAACGGTTCATAAAAACATAATTAACGATATTGATTTTGGTTTCTTTCCCAATCTATATACAGTTCATGACAATAAATTATTTGCCCGGATAGAAGCAATAGACATTATTAATAGAGCAAAAAAATTAAGAGAAAGTGACATAATGATATCACCGGAAATTGCCAGCTTTTTGAAGCTATCCGAATCGTTAACAGTTGAAAGTAACCCTGTATTACTAATCGGAACATTTCATTAATAATTTCTTATAGTACTTTTTTGGTTCATGAAGATTCCCAATCATAAATCATCCATTCTAAATGTTCCGGTTCAAACTTCTTTTTCTACTTTACTCCATACTACTTTTCTCCTGCACAAATCAGCCGGGCCTCGATCTTCAGCCTGAAGCAATCTCTACAACAGTGGTCATTCAGGAGGGTATTTTTTTACCGGCTGAAATGTTGGTTCATGAAGATTTGCTTCTTATAACCGATAGGTCCAACAATCCGTCGGTTTCTATTTTCCAGATTACCGATGAGGAGACCTACAAACCGATAAAACAGTTGGGAAGAGAGGGACGTGGAGGTGGAGAGTTTTTGGCTCCCAATACCCTGCTGTTCAACAAGCACACCAATAAGGTCTATGTATTCGATATTGGAGGAAGAAAACTTGTGCCGATCAACCAACAATTGGAGTTTGAGACGAACAGTGAGAAAATTATCGAAATGAATGGAATGCCCGATGGTATTCATGCTATCTCGGATTCTGCTTATGCCATCACCGGAATTTTTGTTGGAGCAAGATTCGGTTTATTTGAAAATACGGGATACTCATTAAAAGAAACAGCCACATTCGGAGAGTTTGAACCCACAGGTATTGAGCTGAACAGTTTCCATGAAGCTGCAGCATGGAGGTCGGGCTCGGTTTATTCTGAAAGCTCACAAAAACTGGTACTTTTTAACCGGTATGCAAACAGGGCAGAACTGTATGACCTTCACGGAAACCTGCTTACTTACCACGAAAGTCCTACTCATGGAAAACCTAAAGCAGAATATGTAAATGATGAATTTGTTTTCAGTGATGATGCAATTGTATCCTACATAAGTGTGGCAGCCGACAATGACAGAATTTTTGCTCTTTATTCCGGCAAAAGTTATAATTCAGAAACATCCGGTGAGGGGAACCTGGTACATGTTTTTGATTGGGATTTAAATCTGGTTACCATACTTGAACTGGATCATGATAGTATTTCTATAACGGTTGATGAGAAGTCAGGTTTATACTCTATTCAAAACAGCGCTGATGTTGCAATCCGTTTTGCACAACTTCACGATATGTAAACTTCAGTATGAATGGAGGTATTACCAGGTACTTCTGTTTGATCTTCCTGCACCACAAAAGAAGTGCTGAATCTGCCCAAAGACGACATCCCCACGGTTATTAAATTCCGCCTGGATTTATGAGACAAATCTCAAAGGGAATCATAGCAGCAGTTCTTCTGAGTTTTCAGATGATCTTTAAAACCTGACAGAGTTGAGCGGAGCGAATCCTGTCAGAGTCGATGGATGTTTGCAAAATCTTCACGAAGCGAATCAGAGACAGAACAGCATCAAAAAACCTTGGCGTTTCATTGCGCCTATGGCGGTTACACCTCCCCGAAACCGGAATCTGTTTGGATAACCGCAGAGTGTGCGAAGAGGCGCAAAGGCGATAATTTTCATCATTGTAAAACTACATAGATCTGATTACAACAATATCAGCCTGTTGAGAATAAATTTCTGTAACATTTTCGGTTTATGTGCATCATTATGGATGAGAGTTTTTTAAACACGCATTCTCAATGAGTTTTCATTGAGCTGTCGTTCATCACCAGCTACAACAAATATTACATCATCATGAAGAATGGAGATAAGCAAGTTACCAATACACTTACATTACTTGAAGCGTACAGTTTATTGAGCCGCAACGAGTGTAGAGTACTCAGGAAAATGGCTGAAGGAAAATCCAATCGGCAAATTGCCAGGGAGCTTTTCATCAGTAAGAAAACAGTGGAGAACCATATCTGTAATATCGGGTGTGTTCTTAATAAGAAAGGAAAAGGCCTGGTGAGAGCGTGGATAGATAAGGAACAGGCACGCTTTTTACACCCAAAATAATAGGTGTGCAGGTTTTTTTGTTTTTATTATCATTTTTTAACGGAGTTACTAAACCCTTAATAAATCTATTTCATTATGATTAAAAGGATAACCATTTTATTATCCATATTTCTAATTACAATTTTATTATATCAAATAAATGATGCCAACGCATGCAATTACGAATGCACAATTGTGTGTAATGATATCCTTATCTCTTGCGTTAATGCCAATCCTTATTCAATGAATGAAAACCCATGGGGATATGGTGAACACGTTACTACATGCAGAAATTTATATGATTTGTGTATGAGTCAGGCATTTCCACAAGTTGCTTAGCATTTAATTTGACATTTTGTTTTTAAAAATTACTAAATCTATTCTCATTGCATTTGTATGCATACAGCTTACATCCTGTGGCGGAAAAACAAACGATTTAACACAGTCTGATCCATATCTTAGTTTGATGTCGCAGGAACTGGAAGAATTACCTGTTGCTGCAAGTAAGGTTATAGAGGTTTCCTCTGTATATAATCCCGGGCAGGGTATCGGGTGGAGCAATGAGTATTTAATAGTTGCTGACAATGCAAGAAATTCTCTTGTTTTATTGCACATAGATGGTGCAGAAATATCCAGCACAGGAAGGCGAGGCAAGGGGCCGGGTGAGTTTGAAGTCATTAATCAACTGCACAAAGGTTCCGATGGTTTTCTTTACGTGCTTGACAGGATGCAAGTTAGAGTGTCACAATTCATGATAGAAAATGATGAGATTCGCTACATTCACTCGTTTTCACCCGATACTCCAGATCAGAAATTACTACAAGAGGTCTATATTACCGAATCGGGATTTTATGCACTCTATAACCGAACGGTTAATTATGCTACAGGAGAAAACAGTTATTATCTATATAGAACAGACAAACAATTTAATCCCAAAGAGCTCCTTTTTGAGATGGATGGAGGAGAACAAATCAGTCTGGAACCGGTTGGATTTGTTGAACATCCCTTGGCAAGTCAAACGCTTTGGAGCCAAAATGGTAACAAGTTCTATATATTAGATTCTCACCATACCACTCTGCAAAAAATAAATCTTGAGAATGGAGATGTTTCATCTTTTACCATAATTAAAGAAACAGACCGGCCAAACAGCAGTAACTCAAGGTCATATCTCGAAGAGAGGCTTGAACCGGTAATTCGTTTAATACCGGCAATGAATGATGCAATTCAAGAATCCAAAAAACTGCCATTACATCACTCCTTCTTCGTTACGAACGGGTGGACTGTTATTTCCACATATTATGCAGGAAGCGCCAACGGAATAGTGCTGCTCCACGAAGAAGGTTCACCCGAGGTTGTTTACGCCAGAGTACTACCCCACTTTTACCCATTCGCTATGAGTGGAAAACAACTTATCGGTTTAAACAGGCCGTCGCAGGATCAAGCGGAAATCAAGGTTTTAACTCTTGATTGGTGATGATAATAAAGTAACCCATCAAATTAGATCTTCACTGAAGAGTGAGTTTGGAGAAAGATAGTATTGAGTTTTGAAATGTTATTTAAGACCCCACATAGATGAGCGCAGCGAATCCTGTCAGAGTCGATGGATAGCTACAAAATCTTCCCTAAGCATTTTAGAAACAAATCAGCATCAAAAAACCTTGGCGTTTCATTGCGCCCTTGGCGGTTACACCTCCCCGAAACCGGGATCTGTTTGGATAACCGCAGAGTGCGCGAAGAGGCGCAAAGTTGAAAATTTTCTATTAAAATGCATTCTTATCATGGAGAGCTTTCGCCGGTATGTTTTAACTCGTAAAAGCCTATTTTCAGATCCATTGATCCATACTCTTCTTCTATAAGCAGCTTGTTTTTGTAGGTGCCAAAAAATCGCCCGGGCAGCGTAAATTCGCGCGGATTTTCCAGGTTTGGCAAATCATACATTACCCCGAAATAATCCACATTACCGGCTGAATAGTCGCCCATATTATCATAAAAACCTTCGTTGAAATTCTGCCAAATAACTACCAATTGATCCCCGATCCGGTCGATTCCTATTACTTTTGACCTGTCTAGCCCCAAAGCTTTAGCCGCTTCTATATCACCGAAAGTGCTACCACGAATTTCAACCGACCTAATTCTTACATCCGTTGGTTTGTAACTGCTCTTAATCATTGTATTGTTTTCATCAATATGATATCCCATAACGGTATAATCAGTACTGAACACATAAAAAACTGTTCTCAAATTTTCGTCAAAGTGAATTACCGGAAATTTTTCATCTGCATCTATTTGATCAACAGTTGGGGAAAACTCACCTTTTTTAGTTAGTTGTTCATTGCTGAAATCTAAAAAAGCAATTGGTTTCACATTATCAAAATCCATGTTCTGTACGTTGGTATAGTCGTCAATTCCTATTATAATCGTTCCATTGTGATAATATCCTGTGTAGCCTCTCACCCATACGTTGTGCTGTGAATATGCAGGATACTTATTAAGAATTGAACCATTATTATATTCTGCAATTGTATTCATATTACTGTCATATATAAAAAGATGAGTATCATCTTTCATATAGATCTGTGCCGGACGAGCTAATTCTCCCGGCCCTCTTCCTTGCGGTGCTAAAAACTGAACGTCTCCTGTAATTAAAGAAAGCTGGTATGCCCTCTCGCTTCGTAAATCAACACCATAAGCAATGTCCAGCTCATCAGACACTTGTAACCCGGGAAATAACATGGCAAGCATCTCACTATCCTGATCAACAGTAACACCTCCAACTCTCTTTACATCTATGAAACCAGTCTCTTGTTCATAATCCTCTCCTTTACAAGACATCAACAATAATAACGGGAGCCCCAATAGCAGCACTCCCTTTTTTAGAAAATGATTAAATTTTAGGTGAATTTTCATAGGTTAATCAATGAA
>REDS01000147.1 GCA_007693395.1 Balneolaceae bacterium
GAATCCTTTTTTGAACTGCCTGCTGCACACCCCATTTATAGCATTGTATATCCATTTCCGGATGGCCGGCCGCCAAAAGTACACGAACACGATGGCAAGCCCCCACAGGCATTTGCCGTTTACCGGAACGGGCGCATGGTATTGCTTTATACCTACGAATCGAATCCCGCTGATGGCTGGGCCTACGACGAGCATGCCAATCCTGAAGAAATCATCAGAGCGGCACTCGAGTTTGGTGTAAATCTTTTGGTTTATGCATTTACCCATCCATAATCAAGCTATCTGACAGGAGCGTGGATAGGGACGGATTGACGACCAATCCAGTGTTTCGGAACGATTTTACCGTTTATTACGATGGGATTATTTCTAAAAAAATAACGAATACATTAACCTGGAATATATGATGAACTATGCAAAAAAATGGTGGAGACATTCGGTGATCGGAGTAATTCTGGTTGGTCTTGGGATCAATCTTGTTGCTGAAGCAACTATAATAAAAACCAGCGGCCCGGAGATCTTTGATCTTGCTCATGCTGCGACATGGTTTTGGATTGGATTATTTGGAATTGTCGCTGTAAATGCAGGAATCTGTTTTGTTGCAGATGCGGTAAAACAGAGAGTATACATGGAGCTGGAGTCCCGGAATACAGCAGCCCGGCCCGATGAGCCGGAGAGGGAAAGAGCTTGAAAAAAGGAATTAAAACTGAATAGCCGGTTTATTGGAAAGAGATCCATCGAACCAGGAGTGATGGCTCAAGCGAGACGCTCATCTTTGCTTTTGATCCGGAAGCATCGATTGAAATAATCCGGCTGAAACATAACTTATTGGGATAAGTTATAGTGAATCGGATTATTATTCTGTAAGCGACTGTGCTTTGCGGTAACGGCTTCATTTATATCATATTCCAAAACAATCGAATGTAAACAAATCAATACTATGAAACGTAAAACTTTATTTTTGCCGTCGTTATTTTCCTTATTTCTTGTAATCGTTTCCTGTGCAACGATTGAAATCAGCGAAAGGGATGCATTTGATGCACATCGTACGGTTACTCCGGAAACGTTCAACATTGAACCGTACCGGCTTCATGATGTTACACTGCAAACCGAAGATGGCGAAGAGCTTGATGCCTGGTTCCTGGAGCGCGATGATGCACAGGCTACAGTAGTGTATTACGGTGGTAACGGATTTTTGATGGTCATATCCCGCTCCCTGATTGAAGCGTATCGTGAAGTGCCGGTTAATATCATGCTTTTTGATTACCGCGGATATGGCCGCAGCAGCGGTACGGCGTCTGTAAGGGGGCTTAAGACAGATGCACGTGTTGCTTATAACTATGCCCGTAATGGTGCGCCATCCCCGCAGGAAACAATCATCGTTCACGGCCATTCCATGGGCTCATTTCTGGCAGCGATGATTGCAGATGAAAACGAAGTTGCAGGCTATATTCTTGAGGGACCCATTACAGAAGTGAATCGCTGGACACGCCGGCTGGTACCTTGGATAGCACGACCGTTTGTTCGCTTTCGGATTGATCAGCCTATACAGGAGCAAAATAACCTTGAAAGGGTTTCGCGAATATACGCACCGGTTCTGATAACCGGTGGAGCATTTGATGATATTACCCCGTTCCGTATGGCTGCAGAACTGTATGAGGCCTCGGCATCCACGCAAAAAAGGCTTGTTGAAGTTAATGGTGCAAAGCACAACGATTTGCCGCGTTTCAGGCAATATCGTGAAGCATTGGCAACATTTTATGCCGGTTTAGGGATTGAATAAGAAGGCATTATCGATCTTCGGATTCCCTGCGGAAACAGGGAGTCCGCTATGCGGTCAACAGAAAAAAAGTTGCTCCTGCCTTCCACATTTTACCCGCTCTATCCAATAAATTGAGAATAGAATCATTTTACTTAATAGAGATAGACCCAGATGGGTAACGGTTCCCGTAAATGTGAGTATCATGAAAACATTTTCTGCAGTTATATCATTTTTGATACTAATTCTGATTAGCTTTTCGGCAGATGCTCAGCGCCTCATCGAGCGGGGTATGATTCTTAACCCGCTCGCAAATCCAAATGTGGACATTCAACCAAATGAGGTGGCGTGGTTTACACAGGTGGGGGGATGGGGTTCGTTCGGTAGTTATGGTTTCTATGGAGATGAAAATCATGCCTGGTATCAGCATCTCGGAGCTTATGTCGAAATCTACCGAAGGGAAAATATCTCGAGCCTGGCACTAACCGGACAGATAGAATTTATTGCCGATACAAATAATGATATCAATTTTAGTCCGCGGGCAATATTTTGGGAAGAAGGATTGCTATATACGCGTAGAATAAGGCGTTCATTTATCCAGTTTGGCTATTATCACCGCTGCAAGCATGATATTGATAATTTTCGCTTTGGAGAGGAGCGAACGATGGTATTTGGCAGTGTTCTGGCACGGATTAAAATGCCGGTTTCTCTATTTTCAGGAAGTGATGCGTGGCTTGCTTTTCAGTTTGACCAGTACACGATAACGTGGGAGAAACGAACACCGGATACCTTTCAAAATGGTGCATTTAACTGGGATGAATTGTTAAGATCGGTGAAGGTGAATGCTGTTTATCAGCAACCGATGAGAGGCAGTGCCACGTTGTATTTAGACGGGTATCTTCAGGGAACATTACTGAAGAGTGATTCATGGTTAAACGGGCAAATACGCATAGAAACAGGTAAGGAGACCGCAGCAGGTCAGATTCGCTTTGGCCTGCATGCAGAATATCTTGGTGACAGTGGCATACCGGTTCAGCCAAAAAGCGTGACACTAATCGGAGTAGGTATACGTATTATGACAACAGGCAGTATCCGGTAGATACTATTTTTTCTTTGGTTTATTTCGTTTTACCCCACCCCAGATTAACGATCCGATCCAACCAGAGCTGATTCCTGCAAAAATGGCAAGAAAAAGGGTTACTTCGAAGCGGGTCTGCACATAGCTTGAAATTAAAATGGTTCCAACAAAGTGAAGAACTACAGCACTTACGTAACCAATCGCAAAGCTGCCGATAATGTCTCTTGGCTTCAGGTTAACAACAAATTGAACAATAAAAGATGCTGCGATGCCGATGAGTATCCATAAACCCAAAAAATTAATATCATTAAAATCAAGTTGGCGAATATCACTGGTCCAAAGTGGCAATCCTGCAGCGATCATGGAAATAAGAATGGTGATGAGTCTGTAATTATGCCGCGTGGTTTCAAGCATAAATCAAGATGAATGAAGGTTGCATGTCAAATCATACAATAGGTTACAAAGGAAAGTTTGTGCAATATGAACAAACGTTTGTTGGAAAATCACATCTTCTTCTATGTTATTTCAAATTAAAAAATAAACGTTAAGCAGAAGTTGTCTGTTTTAAAATAAAGCAGTTGAAATGTATATCTGAAAATATTATTTTTTACATTCAATTGTATAAAATTTAAAATCTGTATTGGAGATATTTTTTAAAATAGTACATCCTCTGAAAAAAAAGATAATATGAATATAAAATTTGTCAAACGCTCACAAATTAAATCAAGTAAACGGCGTTCATCCAAATTCAAACCTTTAATGGATGCTCTGGATAAACTTGAGCCGGGGGGGCAGGCTGTAGAAGTTACGTACACAAATGAGAAAAGTGTAAATTCCATGCGAACAGCAGTCTATCAGTATAATCAGGAAAACAATATAAAAATCAAGAGTGGTAAAGATTCTTCAAGCAAGAAAATTTATTTTTACCGTGAATGAAGGTCTGAATTTAAATTAAGCACATTTTATAATCGTTTTGAATGCTTAGGTTTTTGATCATGTCTTAATGATCAGGCGTTCATGCGTCCGGAGCTGAATGGTGATTCTAATCATGTTCAGCTGTTTCAAAAATGATTCCCTGTGAAATAGAGAGACGTAATGGCTGGTCTATTTTTTTTGCCCTTACGGATGGTGTAGAAACAGCAACCCGCCATTTTTTTGGATGTTTTATCGGAAATTCAAATTGAGTGGGTGTAACCTGATTTGCCTGCCCTTCCATGTTGGCAAGGAATATGATTTCCTTGCCGGTTACTTCATTTTTTCTGTAGCCATAATAAATTACTGAGCCTTCTGCGGGATCTTTGTAATGCAAAAAATCATCATGGCCAAAGTTGTTATTCAGCCAGGGGTTTCGAAGCCTGAATTGTCTGACGTGAAAATTAAATATTGCCTTGCGGGTGTCAGCCGTTTCTGTGTGCATATCTGTATTGCAATATTCACACATATCCTGCATCCAGCAGCTGGAAAAGTGATTCAATTTTTTGATATCCCAGTCATGAACCTCGAAAGGTGGTTCGAATTGATTCAATAATTCAGCAGTAAGTTTCAGGTTATTCCCGGTTACGTTTATCAAAAATTGCAGGGTTTTAGCAAATCTTCGAAAACCATCAATCGTAACAAAACCGAGATTTTTCAGTTTTTTAAAAAATCTGGTATGTTGAAATTCAACACTTGTGATTTGCCATTCTGTAAAATGTGCTTCTTGGGCTGTAATTTTTACAGAAAAATCGGTATCCGTGTTTCTGATAAAGCTCCATGGTGTACCTGAGAGCGGGTGAAGAAAATCCATGGGCACTCCAGGTAAAAAACCGTTCATTAACAAGGTAGCCGAGGGGTTGTTGTATGCTTTCTCCATCACTGCTTTAAGAGAGTTACCCAATAAATGGTTAACATTGCTTTTTGACGGATCGCTTTGAGTACCCCTTCGGAAGGTGTCGTGGTTCGCATAGCCGGTAATCCATTTATTTCCGTGGCGACACTGCTCTCTGATCCGCCACCATTTTGAGAGCCAGTAAGTAAGTGTATAGGGGGTATTATAAGCGAAAATCATGGGGCCCCACTGATGCGGGTGCTTCTGTTGGAATGTTACATCGCGGTATGTACAGGCGAGTTCCCAGTCACTCCTTGGCCATGGCCTTGCATCCTCAAATATCATCCACGGCCTGAAATTAACACCGGCTGCTTCGGCTTCAACCGAACTCATTTCTCTGAGAAATTCATCGTCAATATGTACAGTATCTGTTTCAGCATCATAGTATGTAATATCATGCGATGCGTCGATGCGAAGCCCGTCTATTCCCCAGCCCAGTTTGCGCTTTACAATTTCAAGTATAATGGCCCTTACCAGCGGGTGTTTGAAGTTGATATTTAGCCCATACATGTTGTTGCCGGCAAAAAAAATATCGGGCAGCAATAGTTGTGCCTGTTTATCGGCATGACCAAATACAACATCAAGCAGAAGTTTAACCGGACCTGCAGGAAAATTGTGAAGTGTTTCAATCAACTGCAGCAGTTCGTGTGGCCTTCCTGTGGAGAGAAGGGATGGATTTACAGACGCTGCACCATACAGTGGTGTGTCGTACCCCCAGTTTGTTACTGATGGCCTGCGAAGGTGAATGGTCAGTTCATCTGTGCTTTCTCCTGGCTCATGTACCTGAGTCCAGAATTTGTGATGTTCCGTGTTCTGAATAACAGGTTCAATTGGCATTAATTCTACGCCGTCAAAACCTGCAAGATATGTTTGAAATGTGGTTAGCGGAAGATCCTTTTGAATGTTGATACCTGTTTGTTGAAAGCGCATTGCAAGTTCATGTATGGTGCCTTCATTTGTGGATAACCCGGTATGAATTTCAAGAAGATTTGTTGACGGGGGGATACGGTTATCCCCGTTTTTACGGAAAATTTGTTCGAGAGATCTGTAATAGGCATGGTCTTTACGGTTTTTCAGCACACTGTTTATATCATATACTTCGGCAGGAGCGTAAATGCCGTAAGGCAGAGACCATGCCATGGGATCTCTTATTACTCTTTTATTTCCTTCCTTATCCGTTGTTACAAATTGATAGAATGCACCAAAATCTGATTCATTGCCAACTTTGATTTGATCAACAACTGCAATAATGAAATCCCCTGTTTTTGTTGAAGGGAGCATGTGATAGGACATGTAGCAGTGTTGATCAGG
>REDS01000068.1 GCA_007693395.1 Balneolaceae bacterium
CACTTGGAATTATGCCCTACATTACTGCTGCTATTATTATCCAGTTGATGGGTGCCGCAGTTCCCTACTTCCAAAAACTTCAGCGTGAAGGAGAAGAGGGGCGCAGAAAGATTAATCGATTAACCCGTTATGGTACAGTTGGTATCACTGCTGTTCAGGCAATTGGTTTTGGAATTAACCTGCTTGCTACATCACCCGATGCCATTGTTGTAAGCAGCACAGCATTTATTCTAACATGTATTATAGTTCTTACAGCAGGTACTACATTTGTAATGTGGCTCGGTGAGAGAATTACAGACAGAGGTATTGGTAATGGTATATCCATTCTCATTATGATCGGGATTATTGCCGTACTGCCAACAAATTTCCTCAATGAAGTTCAAACAACCAATAACGCTATTATCATTATTGTTGAGCTGGCAGGGCTTGCTCTTGTGATTGCATCTTGCGTGCTCTTAACACAGGGAACAAGAAAAATTCCGGTACAGTACGCCAAGAGAGTTGTTGGGCGTAAAGTTTATGGCGGTACAACTCAATATTTACCTTTGCGTGTAAATGCAGCCGGGGTAATGCCTATTATCTTTGCACAGTCTATTATGTTCATTCCAAGCACAATAGGTACATTCTTCCCGGAAAATGAGACTGTACAATGGATGACAGCATGGTCAGCTGATTTTACCGGTGTTACATATTCAATTGTATTTTTCATTATCTGTGTGTTCTTCACATTTTTCTATACAGCTATTGCGGTTAATCCCCGTGAAATGGCAGACACTATGAAGCGACAGGGTGGATTTATACCAGGTGTACGTCCCGGCAAGCAAACTGTAGAGTTTATTGATAATATTCTTACAAGAATTACCCTTCCGGGCTCAATTTTTCTCTCGTTTGTTGCTATTCTTCCAGCCATTGTTGCCAGTATGGGGGTAACACCCGGATTTGCACTTTTTTACGGAGGAACAAGTTTATTGATTATTGTTGGTGTGGCATTAGACACACTTCAGCAAATTGAAAGCCATCTTATGATGCGACATTATGATGGGTTTATGAAATCAGGCAGAATCAAAGGAAGAAGACGGGCCTGATGATTTATCTAAAAAGTGAATCTGAAATTGATAAAATGCGGGTTGCAGCCCGGTTAGTGTCTCAAACACTTGCTGTGGTTGCAAAAGAAATAACACCGGGAGTTCAAACAGGCAAACTCGACAGAATCGCAGAAGAATTTATTGTAAAAAACAACGCTAAACCTGCCTTCAAGGGATATGGGCACAAAAATAACCCATTCCCGGCTACACTTTGTATTTCGGTAAATGAAGAAGTAGTCCATGGAATACCGGGAACCAGAGAGCTATTAGAAGGTGATATTGTATCAATCGATTGTGGAGTTGAGAAAGATGGATACTTTGGAGATCATGCCTACACATTTATGGTAGGCGAGTGTGATGACAAGGATAAGGAACTGTTAAAAGTTACCCTTGAATCACTCTACAAAGGTATAGAGCAGGCAGTACATGGGAAAAAAACCGGAGATATCGGTAATGCTGTACAGCAGTATTGCGAGAAAAGAGGATTTGGCGTTGTTAGAGATTTAGTTGGACACGGAGTGGGAAAAGCTTTACATGAAGATCCGTCTGTTCCCAACTATGGTAAACCCGGCAAGGGAGAACGGTTACGAACCGGAATGACCCTCGCGATTGAACCGATGATTACAAGAGGTTCATGGAAAGTAAAAACACTGGCAGATAAATGGACAATCGTTACGAGCGATGGCTCTAATTCAGCCCACTTTGAACACGATATTGTTGTAAGAGAAGGTAAAGCTGAAATTCTCAGTACTTTTGATTATATTGCTGAGATCACCAAAAATGAAATTTTAGAAACGCAATATGGCTAAACAAGAGCCGATAAAGCAGGACGGAAAAATCATAGAAGCATTACCAAACGCTCAATTCAGGGTTGAGTTGGATAATGGTCATGAAATACTGGCTCATGTATCCGGGAAAATGAGAATGTATTACATCAAAATTTTACCGGGTGATCGTGTATCAGTTGAAATGTCTCCCTATGATCTTACCAAAGGAAGAATAACGTACCGATACAAATAACGACATTATGAAGACAAAATCATCAGTTAAAAAACGAAGTTCAGACGATAAAATCGTACGACGAAAAGGACGTATTTTTGTGATTAACAAGAAGAACCCACGTCATAAACAAAGACAAGGTTAAATATTAGAATTTTATGGCAAGAATTGCAGGTGTTGACTTACCAAAACAGAAGCGTGGAGTAATTGGCCTAACATATATATTTGGAATAGGCAAAACTACTGCGAAGCAGATTCTGGAGGATCTCGATATCAATCCGGATACTAAAATTGGAGACTGGGATGAAGACCAGGTAGCAGCTCTACGTAAAGTAATCGATAACGATCTTAAAGTTGAGGGTGCTCTCCGAACAGAAATCAATGCTAATATCAGGCGACTGATTGAAACCGGAAGCTACAGAGGTGTAAGGCACAGAAAAGGCCTGCCAGTTCGAGGGCAGCGTACTCAAACCAATGCCAGAACAAGAAAAGGCAAGAGAAGAACTGTTGCCGGCAAGAAGAAGGCAACCAAATAACCAATAGCGAAAAACTTATTTCAAATGGCTAAAAGACAAAGAAAATCTGCTGATAAGGCTTTAAAGAAGAAAAGAAAAAAGTCGGTTGCAGACCCTAATGGAATGGCTTTTATAAAAGCTACTTTCAATAATGTACTTGTAAGTGTTACCGATGCCAACGGTAACGTACTATCATGGTCCTCATCCGGAAAGGAAGGGTTCAAAGGTTCCAGAAAGAATACACCATATGCAGCTCAACTTAGTGCAGAAACAGCTGCCAAAGCAGCTTATGAGATGGGCTTGCGAAAAGTTGAAGTATTTGTAAAAGGTCCGGGCTCTGGCCGTGAGGCTGCAGTACGTGCTTTAGCCACAAGTGGCCTTGAGGTTACATCTATTAAGGACAGAACGCCAATTCCCCACAACGGATGCAGGCCACCAAAAAGAAGAAGAGTTTAATTTTAATCGAATAGTATAATGGCAAGATATAGAGGACCCAAGCAAAAAATAGCCAGGCGATTCAAAGAACCAATTTTTGGCCCAAGCAGTGCGCTTGAAAGAAAGCCTTACGGCCCAGGCCAACATGGAAGAAGCCGATTCACAAGAAAATCAGAATATGCTATTCAGCTTGATGAAAAACAGAAGGCAAAATATACATATGGAATGCTTGAAAAGCAGTTCCGTAACCTGTATGAAAAAGCAACAAGGCAGGAAGGTGTAACCGGTGAAGTGCTAATGCAGTTGCTTGAGTCAAGATTGGATAATGTTGTATTCAGGCTTGGATTTGCAAGAACCAGAAGACAGGCGAGGCAGTTGACTACCCACCGGCATGTTGTAGTAAATGGACAGATTGTAAATATTCCATCATACCAGGTAAAACCTGGTGATGTGATCAGCATCAGGCCTAAATCAAAAGATCTTGATCTTGTAAAAGAGTCTCTGCAAAGCTATTCAACAAACAAATACAAGTGGCTGGAAACTGACAAAAAATCAATGACAGGGAAATTTCTGAATCTCCCGGTTATGGAAGAAATTCCTGAGAATATTAATGTGCAGTTAATCATTGAGCTTTACTCTAAATAATTTAAAACAGTTTATTAAAAGTACTAACTATGAATAACTATAGTTTACAAATGCCAGAGGCATTGGAAGTTGCAAAAGACGATGAAAGCTTTGGAACTTTTGTATTACAACCACTTGAGAGAGGTTTTGGAGTTACAATCGGTAACTCATTCCGAAGGGTATTACTCTCTTCACTTCCCGGTCTGGCTATAACAGCAGTTCGCATTAATGGTGTTGAGCACGAGTATTCAAGCATTGATGGAGTTAAAGAAGATGTATATGAAATCATTCTTAACTTAAAGCAAGTTCGCTTTAAGCAGGTAGATCAAAGTGGCGGTGTTATTCATTTAACAAAAACCGGCCCCGGCAATCTTACTGCAAAAGATATAGGTGAAGCAACTGCTGATTTTGAAATATTAAACCCTGAATTGATCATCGCTACACTGTCAGATGATGTTAATCTTGAGATGGAATTTCGGGTTGGCAGAGGCAGAGGTTATGTGCCTGCTGAAGAAATGGCGTCTGATTATGAAGAAGAAATTAATCTTCTGCCAATCGATGCGATTTTTACGCCAATAAAATCAGTTCAGTTCGATGTAGAAAATGTACGTGTAGGCCAGAGAACAGACTATGAAAAACTGGTAATGAACGTTACAACTGATGGCTCGCTCAATGCTAAAGAGGCTCTCACAATATCTGGTAAAATATTGAAAGAGCACATTGAGAAGTTTATTACTGAGAAAATTGAAGAGCCATTTACACAGGAAGAAGAAGAAGTAGATGCTGAGAAGCAGCGCATTACTAATCTTTTAAAAACAAGTATTGAAGATCTGAACTTGAGTGTACGTGCATATAATTGCCTCAAGTCTGCAAATATTAACAGTATAGCGGAACTTGTTTCAAGAGATGAGCAGGATCTGCTAAAGTTCAGAAATTTCGGTAAGAAATCGTTGTCTGAACTGATCGAAGTAATAGAAGAAAAAAATCTTGAATTTGGAATGGATGTATCAAAATACATCGATAAATAACAGGGAATTAAAATGCGTCACCAGGTAAGAGGAAGAAAATTAGGCAGAACAAAGCCGCATCGTAAGGCAACCCTTCAGGCGTTGAGTTGTGCGCTCATAAAAGAACGCCGCATTAAAACAACCTTAGCTAAAGCAAAGGAACTCAGAACGTATATTGAGCCTCTGATTACAACAGCTAAAGTGGATAATACCCATAACAGGCGAAAGGCATTTTCTGTATTACAGGATAAATATGCTGTTACCGAACTATTTGAAGAAGTAGGCCCTGCGGCAGCTGATCGGCCGGGTGGCTATACACGCGTATTAAAGCTCGGTTTTAGATTAGGCGATGCTGCGGATATGGCTGTGATTGAGCTCGTAGATTTTAATGATGTTCAGCCAGAGAAAAAAGAAGCCAAGAAGAAGAGAACACGAAGAGCCGGTAAAAGTAACAAACCGGAAACTCCGGTTAAAGAGAAGAAAGAAGAGGTAAAGCCCGAAGTTAAGGCAGAGGATAAAAAAGATGAAGCTGAAGCAGTTACAGAAGAATTAGCTGATTCAACTACAAGTGCTGAAGAAACAACTTCAGAAGAAGTGATATCTGAAGCCCCGGAGAAGAAAGAGAAGCCTGCTCAGTAATTTTTTAATCACAATGTCACATTTTTATTGACATTGTGATTGATAATTTCTTACCTTGAAAGTCTGCTTACGAAAACAAGCAGAGAAGTTCTTTAAAATATTGAGAAGATATAAACAGATTGTTGAATGAGTTTGGGGTTTAATTTCTACAGAGTGTATTTAGTAAGTATACAATGGAGAGTTTGATCCTGGCTCAGGACGAACGCTGGCGGCGGGCCTAACACATGCAAGTCGAAGGAGAAGGAAGGAGCTTGCTCTTTCTGGAGACTGGCGCACGGGTGAGTAACGCGTAGACAACCTGCCTATAGCTGGGGGATAACTTCGGGAAACCGGAGCTAATACCGCATAATGCAGCGGGGCCGCATGGCCACAGTTGTTAAAGATTTATTGGCTATAGATGGGTCTGCGTGCTATTAGTTAGTTGGTAGGGTAATGGCCTACCAAGACGATGATAGCTAGGGGGTCTGAGAGGATGATCCCCCACACTGGAACTGAGACACGGTCCAGACTCCTACGGGAGGCAGCAGTGAGGAATCTTGCGCAATGGAGGAAACTCTGACGCAGCCACGCCGCGTGCCGGAAGACGGCCCTATGGGTTGTAAACGGCTTTTG
>REDS01000106.1 GCA_007693395.1 Balneolaceae bacterium
ATGACAACCAAATCTAACCTTTAGGCAGCACCTTTTCTATTTTTACACAAGTATAGGGACATCACCAACACTCGCTATATGCTAAGTAAGTTCAAAAAGAAATATTTTATTGTAGTATTAATACTATTCTTTGCACACTGTAATTCTGATGAAGAAATAAAAGATAGTTTCACAGTATCTAATTTAGAATATGGTTCTGTTGAAAGAATTGAGGCGAACTCTTTAATCAGAAAAATTGATGAACGTTTTATTACACCGGTGGATATTTCTTTAAGCAAAGATTTCTTAATTATTATAGATGCAAGTATGAACCCTGCCGTTCATGTTTTAAACAGAGATGACCTGAACTATCAACATTCATTCGGCCGGGAAGGTAGGGGCCCTGGAGAGTTTCTGTCAACTTGGTCCATTACTTCAATTGATTTAAATAAAAATAATATAGGGGTTTACGATAATATTTTATCAAGGTTTAGTTCGTTCGATATCGAAATAGAATTTGATTCAATAAATATAGTAAATGGTCAGTTAATCAATTTAGATTCAAGTGAAGGGAGACCAGTGAATGTAACTTTGCTAAATAATAACACGTTAGTCGGTACAGGGTTTTTTCAAGAAAAGCGTGTTAGATATTTTAATCTTGATGGAAGTATTAAAAAATCCGTCGGAGATTTGCCTTTAGTTGAATCAAAAAACTCAAATTTCTCTTTTTTTACTGGTAATCGAAGATTTCCAGATAATATTTTACAACATGCTTACCAAAGCAAAATAGAGTCTAGGCCAGATGGTCATTTTTTTGCAATAGCCACTCGGCATGCAAATTTAATTGAAATCTATAACCATCCGGGTGAAAAAGTAGTTGAGATCAGAGACATAATAAACACTGTACCCAAAATAGATATTATAAATGTTCAGGGGAATTCGGTTCTGAATCAAGGGGTTGAAGATTTTCATTTTGGATACATTGATCTGAAAGTAAGCGATAGCAAAATTTATGGCTTGTTCTCTGGCAGAAAAAATGCTGATGGAAATGCATACTTAGGTAATGAAATTCACATTTTTAATTGGGAAGGAGAATTGCTTAAAATTTTAGAGTTAAATGAATATTTAATTGCAATAGAAGTGGATGAGGTGGCATCCATGATTTATGGAATTGAACATTATCCGGGGTTGAGCGTTAATATATATGATTTTACAGGTATAAATTGAAAGAGTTTATAAGCATAGTTGAACTATGTTTCATCTGCACTGCAATATGCTGATGCAATTCGATTGTATCAGCTATTTTAATCTCAGATCTCACCAGGTTCCATTACCTCAAACTCCTCAACAAACACCAGCTCACAGGCACCATTTCCGGTATCGGTTCGGGTGAGTGAGCTGACCCAGCGCCAACCGTCGGCCGATTCGGCCCGGACCAGCTTCCCGCTGAATTGCACCAAATCTCCCTTGCGAACTCTTTTCATAGCTCGTTCAACACTTCGGTTGGCGGGAATCATGTGCATATTCGCGCTGGATATTTCAATCTCCCGGCGCGGTATGGGAAATTGCCGGGCACGCCAGTAGTAAAAACGATTGTTTTGGCGGATTTGAATCTGGTTATAGACCGCTTCGTCGGACATGCGCCCCCAGCCAAGGGCAAAATCAACCGGGGAGAGATCAGATTCGCGCCCCCAGCTATAGTTTTTCCGGGAAAGAACGCGGGCACTGGCCTCGAAGGTTGCCAGCGGTGTAATGAAATAATCATTATGCATAAACATCGGGGCGTTGCTGATGTTCTCCTGAACCGGTTCATCCGGCGCAAGTACACCGGGGCCATAACTCACTTCTCCGCCCAGCGGCCAAAATCTGATCAGGCTGACAAGCATAATCAGCAGAAACAGGGAGCCAACGATGTTTCTTACATTTAAAGTCATTTTCCTTTACTTAAACTCTTAAGCCTCGCCCCATAATCAACGAGGTATCGCTCATACGGTTTATCGAGCAGTTCCGAACTGATCAGAAAATCGGCAGATGACCGGCTGCAAGCAAGCGGAATATTATAGACTATGGCAATACGAAGCAATGCTTTTACATCCACATCGTGCGGCTGTGCCTGGAGGGGATCCCAGAAAAAAATCAGGATATCAAGTTCGCCCGCGGCAATGGCGGCGCCAAGCTGCTGGTCGCCCCCCAGCGGACCGCTCATGAATCGGTGTACCGGAAGGCCGAGTTTATCGGAAATGAGTCCGCCGGTGGTTCCTGTACCGAACAATTCATGTTCAGCGAGAATCTCTTTGTTGTATTCGGCCCAGTCGAGCAGGTCGGGCTTTCGATAATCGTGGGCTACCAATGCAATTCGCTTTTTCGCTTTCATTTCTGAGATGCTCGATGCTATACTGGGATGCGGATTGTTTTCCATATATTTTGATTCAATTACCGGTTACGGATAGATACCTCAACCTCATTATGATGCTTCAATTTGTTGAAAAGTCAAAGTTAAATGTGAAATTTCTTTGATTTTTTAGCAGTGCAAGGGTTCTATTGTGCTCCATTTTACGTCATCTCTTGGGCAATATGTGGCATCACAATTGAGCCATTTCAGAAAAATGTTTCGTGTTTATTAGTTGATTAGAATAATCAAACAGAAACATATCAATCTAATACCTATTGAGTAGAATTTTATGCTAAATAAATTAAAAGACTTAGCCGCGCAAGCACAACAAATGGGAAATGCCATGCAGTTTGACCCCACCAAGTTTGACGACCCGCTCGCCATGCAGATACAATGGAACCGTATTGGCAGATCCAATTCAAATTTCAAAGCAAGAAACCTGAATGAGGTTTCACCCGGCCGGTTAGAGTATAAGAGTAGTAAAGGAGCGATGGGATTTAGTCTAATTTTTATAATAGTTGGCGTGATAATTCCCATATGGTTTTTCATTTCATATTTCGATTCTGCAGAAGGAATTGCCGAAATATTGTTTCCTGTTTTATTTGGCGCTCTATTCGTTGGTGTTGGATATTTTTTACTCAAAAGTAAAACCAATCCAATCGTTTTTGACAAAAACTCGGGCCATTTTTGGACTGGAAAAGAAGATCCCGGTACTGGCATGAACAACAAAAATGCAGTAAAGCTATCAGATATTCATGCTGTGCAAATGCTATCGCAGTATGTAAGAGGGGATAAGCGATCGTACTATGTGTATGAAACCAATCTTGTTTTGAAAGATGCCAATCGGGTACATGTAGTAAGCCAGGGAGGCTCCCGGCAAAGTTCTATGCAAGATGCCCAACAGATTGCCAACTTTATTGGTGTGCCACTCTGGAGCGCTGTTTAATTCGTACTTAGGGAAATGGTGCAAACGTTTAGTTAGTGCTTTTCATAATTACTTACCTAATATCAAACTCGCCTTTTTGATGAGAATCGCTGTATCTTATAATGATAATTACGAAATCTAAAACGATTAAAATATTACAAATTAAATTATGGCAGTAGAACGAACACTAACCATCCTCAAGCCCGATTGTGTACGAAAAAATCTGATCGGAGAGGTAACACGCCGTATCCAGGAAGCAGGATTCAATATTGTGGCAATGAAATTAACACGCCTTACCAAAGATACCGCAGGCGGATTTTATGCCGTTCACAAGGAGCGTCCCTTTTTTGGCGAACTCACCGACTTTATGAGCAGCGGACCTTGTGTGCCCATGATCCTCGAAAAAGAGAACGCTGTTGCCGATTTCCGTAAATTTATAGGTGCAACCAACCCGGCAGAAGCCGCCGAGGGAACCATCCGTGCCGACTTTGCCGACAGTCTTGGCGAGAACATTATTCATGGCTCCGATTCTGTGGAGAATGGAAAAATTGAAGCAGCCTATTTCTTTGCGGAGTCAGAAGTTGTGGCAAACAAAGCCTGATCTGTATTCAAAGCCTCCGTAATAATTTCAGAGGCTTTTTTTCTTCATTTTATTGGTAATACATCAGTTAGCATCACTATATTGTGCTTAAACAAGTTTAAACCTATCCTATCATTATGCTAACTGCTAAAAATCACATTTTGCTAATAACAGTGTTGTTCCTTCTTTTTAATGGTTGTGCTGACCGGCCGGCTGAAACAGAATCAACACCATCATTCGGCAGCCAGCCCGATTCAGAAGTTCACAGGGTAACTGTTGGAGCTGAAATTCTCATCGATCGTCATCTGGATGAACTGATCGACAGGCGTGTAGGCCTGGTGATGAACCCCACGGCAAGAATTGGAGATGTTCATGTGCTGGATTCACTTCTTGCACTGAATGTGAACATTACCGCGCTATTTGCACCTGAACACGGGTTCAGAGGAGAGGCCGGTGCCGGAGAGCTGATTGAAGATGGCATTGATCAGGAGTCGGGGTTGCCCGTTTTTTCTCTTTACGGTGAGACGCGCAAACCCACGCCCGAAATGTTGGAGCACGTAGATCTGCTTATTTTTGATATGCAGGATGTTGGTGCCCGTTTTTATACCTATATCGCAACCTTAGGCCTTGTTCTTGAAGCTGCATCTGATGCAGGAGTACCGGTTTGGGTGCTCGACCGGCCAAACCCCATTGGCGGAAATTATGTAAGCGGGTGGATGATGGAGGATGAATTTCAGTCGTTTGTAGGGCCGTTTCCTATACCCATAGCACATGGTCTCACCATGGGAGAGATTGCAAAAATGATGATTGGGGAGCGATGGATAGATTTTGAAAACGAGCCGGAATTGCATGTAGTGGAAATGGAAGGCTGGAACCGCGATATGCGATGGTACCAAACAGGGTTGAATTGGGTGCCACCATCGCCCAACTTGCCAACCTTCAGCCACGCATTTCTCTATCTCGGCACCGTTTTTTTTGAAGGTACAACACTTTCTGAAGGTCGCGGCACAGAAAATCCGTTTCTCACAATGGGCGATCCGTCAACATCTCTTAGCGATGCCGATATCGAAAGGCTTCAGGCATTGTCAGATCATATCCGGGTTAAACAGGTAGAGTTTACGCCGGTATCTATACCCGGTGTAGCCCCGGATCCAAAGCATGAGGGTGAGGTAAATTTTGGTATTCAGGTTGAAATAACCGGTTTCGATTTCGACCCTGTAATGGCCGGCCTCGAAATGTTTGTTACTGTAGTACGTGCAACTTCTGATTATGATTTACGCTCATTTCTTTACAGGTTAACCGGCACAACCGAAATTGATAAACTGCTTAGCGGAGAGATGGAAGTAAGTGAGTTATACTTCGATTTGAGCGATTATCTTCAGCAGCGGGAGCCATATTTACTGTACGATTAATTTCTCAACGCAGCTTTCTAAATAGCCGCTACGAATTAAAGCTTAATCTGAATTCGATTTTGCTCGAATCATTTTCTGTTTTTGCCACTCGTAGCATACAAGTGCTGCACTCACGGAAGCATTAAGCGATTCAACGCCATTTTCCATCGGTATGGAAAGCAGAAAGTCGCAATGTTCGCCGGTTTTCTTGCGCATACCCCGGCCTTCATTTCCAATCACAAAAGCCATGGGTACATCAAAGGCCTGCTCCCAGAGGTGTGAATCTCCGTCCATATCGAGTCCTGCTATCCAGAACCGGTTTTCTTTCAGCTGAAGAATAGCCTGATTCAGATTCACCGCCCTAACTATAGGAATTCGACCTGCTGTACCGGCGCTGGTTTTAAATACGGCGGCATTTACAGGTGCTTGCCTGTGTTTGGGTACAATGATAGCACTGATACCTGCTGCCGCTGCAGTACGAAGAATGGCACCGAAGTTATGCGGGTCTTCAATTTCATCAAGCAGCAATACAGCCATATTGTTATCAGGCCTGATAGAGATAAGCCAATCTTCGAACTCGGTGTATTGAACCTGGCTGATCGCCGCCACAACACCCTGGTCATTCACCCGCCCAACCAAATCAAATAGCTTTGAGCCCGGAACGTCAGCTATAGGTATTCGGTTTTTTGAGCAGAGCTCTGAAATGTTTGATAAAGAGCTGCTACCAACACCTTTTTTAAGATAAACTTTCTCTATTTGTTGAGGTTTTGAATTAAGCAACTCTTCAACTGGTTTTCTTCCGTAAATAAATTGATTGTTTTCTTCCAACAGAGAATAAATTTTTACTTGTTTACCAAATTTCGAATATTTAAAATAGTAAAAAATTGAGGCCAAACCGATGACTGGAAACTCTAAAAAAACAAGCTTTGGGTATGTAGAAAACTACCCGAAGAAAGATAGTCGCAGTGAGCCATCACGCAACCGTGTCTGGTCATTGCTACGCCATACTCATACGCTTCTTCCCATGCTTTCGGGTGCACTTCAGATCTTTGTTGGCCTCGTGTTAGTAAGTATCACTATTTTGGGGCTAATTGAACCCTTGTGGTTATCGGCAGTTTTAAGTCTTTTTGGCAGTATTCTTAGTATGGCAGGCGTCTTTTTGATCTACCATACCATCACCAAACAAGGCAGTTTTGATGGATTGTTGAATCAGGCTATTCGCCGGGTGATTAATTCACAAAACTAACATATGTCTAACTCATCAGCTGATTCAGACAAAATTGAACTGTATAAACAAGTTCATCTACGGTCAAAAAAAGAACTTTCAGATGATGAGAAAATACCTTTTCTCGAAAAAAAGCGCCGCTCAAAATGGATTCAGCTGGTTCTGAACGTCTCCATCATTCTGCTATTTGCCTATATGTATACACAAGGTTTAACCACATTTGACGACTGGTTTTATTATCTGTTGTTTGGCATTTTTTCACTCAATTTATTTTTGATCTACTTCCAGGTAAAACACATAAATGTGTTAATTGATCACATCAATACAGAGCGGGATCGCGGATTCTCTGTGTAAAATCAACTCATAAAAAGGGAGCTTCACATCAGGCATTTTGAAAAAGATTTTCTGATAATTGCCCATCGCGGAGCAAGCAAATACTCGCCTGAGAATACCATGGCTGCTTTTAAAACCGCGTATGAAATGCAGGCAGATATGATTGAACTTGATGTTCAGCTTACTGCAGATGGAGTACCTGTGGTTTTTCATGATGAAAATGTTAAGAAGCTAACTAATGGTAATGGAAATGTGAAAGACTTTACCTATGCACGTTTGAGAGAATTAGATGCAGGCTCTCACTTTTCCGGAACGTACAGAGGTGAGAAAATTCCGTCACTTCAGCAGGTTTTAGAATGGCTGCCACATGAGATGCTGCTAAACATTGAGATTAAACCGGAGGCTGTTACAGAAAATCAATCTGATGGAATAGAAGAGAAAGTAATTGAACTTGTTGTGAACAATAAGCTTGAAAATCGCGTGATTTTATCAAGCTTCAGCTACCTTGCAGTTAAACGATCTAAAGGGATCAGCAGCCGCATGAAAACTGGATTGTTGTATGAGAGGAGTCAATCATCAGGAAAAGTACCATCTGTTTTGATTGAAGAACATGGTGCAGATTTTTTCCATTGCAGCTCAAGAGAAATGAAAAGAAGTTGGGTTACAGATCTGCAGCGAAAGAAGATACCTTTTATGATCTATACAGTAAACAGAAAATGGTCCATGAAAAAATGGATGAAGAGAGGCTGCTTTGGCATTTTCAGTGATAAACCGGACCTGCTTCGCAATGTATATGAAAGTACCGTTATGAAGCGGTAGTAGGGGGTGAAAAACTTTTTTTGTTTCAGATTACTTATTTGGTTTGAATGGCAGTGTTTAGCCTGCTATTTTCTTTCTAACTAATCTAACACGTAATCGATCATGGCAACAAAATATATCTTCATTACAGGCGGTGTAACGTCGTCACTTGGGAAAGGCATTATTTGTGCATCTCTCGGCAGGTTATTGGTAGCAAGAGGGTTACGTGTTACCGTTCAGAAACTCGATCCATATATTAATGTAGATCCCGGCACCATGAACCCCTATGAGCACGGGGAGGTTTATGTTACCGATGATGGCGCAGAAACAGATTTGGACCTGGGACACTACGAGCGTTTTCTTGGAATCCGCACTTCGCAGCAAAATAATGTTACCACCGGCAGGGTATATTATGATGTGATTACAAAAGAGCGAAAGGGTGCCTACCTTGGCAAAACGGTGCAGGTTATTCCGCACATTACGGATGAGATTAAAGCTCACGTTAAAAATCTTGGAGAATCTGAAAATTATGATATTGTTATCGTTGAAATTGGCGGTACAGTGGGCGACATCGAGAGTTTGCCTTATATTGAAGCAATGCGGCAGCTTCGCTACGATGTTGGCAGAAAAAATACACTATCAATTCACCTTACTCTTGTACCGTATCTCGCGGCAGCCGGAGAGTTGAAAACAAAACCAACGCAGCATTCGGTAAAAACCCTGTCAGAAAGTGGCCTCAGCCCCGATATATTGGTCTGCCGCTCTGAATATCCGCTTGATGACTCAATAAGGCGTAAAATTGCCCAATTCTGTAATGTTGAGATAGAAGATGTTATCGCTTCGCTCGATGCAGAAAGTATTTATGAAGTACCTCTTCTGATGCAGGATGAAGGCCTTGACGGCAGGGTGATAGAGAAATTAAACCTTCCTGCAAAAAATGCCGATTTGGTTCAATGGAAACAGTTTGTCGAAAAAGTAAAAAATCCCAAGTCAGAGGCCACAATCGCTCTTGTTGGGAAATATGTTGAGCACCATGATGCATATAAATCCATTGTAGAAGCGCTGGTGCATGGCGGCGCTGTGAATGATTCGCGCCTAAACATAAAGTGGATTCAGTCAGATTATGTGAATGATCACAATGTGGCTGATTTATTGGGAGGTGTTTCCGGCGTGTTGGTTGCTCCCGGTTTTGGCGACAGGGGAATTGACGGTAAACTTGCCGCAGTAAAATTTGCAAGGCTGCAAGGCATCCCGTTTTTTGGAATATGCCTTGGCATGCAGTGTGCCGTAATTGAATTCGCCAGAAATTGCGCAAATCTTCATGATGCAAATAGTACAGAGTTTAATGAATCAACTCCATATCCCGTAATTGATTACATGCCAGATCAGCGCGGCGTTACGGAAAAGGGCGGCACCATGAGGCTTGGGCAGTATGAGTGTAAACTAACTGAAGGCACAAATGCCGGAAGCGCATATGGCAAAGAACTGATTAATGAACGCCACCGCCACCGATTCGAACTCAATAATGAGCTTAGGGATACCCTGCAGCAACATGGGTTGGTTGTGTCGGGGGTTAACCCAGAGCGAAATCTCGTGGAAGTTATCGAGATTGAAAAACACCCCTGGTTTGTGGGAGTACAGTTTCATCCGGAGTTAAAGAGTACCGTTAATGAGCCCCATCCACTCTTTGTCTCGTTTGTTAAGGCATCACTTATTTATGCCGGCCACGTTGTAAAACAAGAAGAATTTAAAAATAACCAACCGGTGTAGTTTGGCTGATCAGGATTTGTACAGAAATAAATTACGAAATCGTGCATGTGCCGTAATTGTTAGTGATGAGTATATCTTGTTGGCAAAGCACAATTCACCCACCCGCGAAGAGCCAATTTGGATGCCACCCGGTGGGGGAATACAGTTCGGAGAACCGGCAAAAGAAGCGTTAATACGTGAGGTTAAAGAGGAAACCGGGCTTATTGTTGAACCAATCCGCCTGATCTGGATTCATGAATTTTTAGAAGATCCGTATCATGCCATAGAATTCTATTTCGAATGCTCCATTGCAGGCGGAGCTTTAAAGCTTGGTGAAGATCCCGAACACACTTCTGAAAATCAGATTTTACTCGATTTGAAGTTTATTCCATTCAAAGAAACCGGATCCATCTCTCTGTATCCTTCTTTTTTAAAAGAAAGCTGCAAAAATAACGGAAAATTACCCGAAAATATACTCCACGTTATCACCAGCCCGCAGGTGTAAAGGCTAAACGGATTGGGCTGCAATCAATTTATCTCTTTTGGATTAAATTGATAATGAGCGTGTAGCCCCGCAAGGCTTTTCTTATATTTGCATCGAAAACTTTAATCCTAATAAGTAATGATGCGTTTAGCTCTAATTCTAATCTTCTCCCTGTTACTCGCGGCTTGCTCGCAACAGCCTGAAAATGCTTTCGTTCTGCATAACGTAAATGGCTACACACTGCTGAGTGATGGCCAGCTTGTGGCTTTCGATGCCATTGCTGTTAAAGATGGGCTGGTTGTTGAGCACGGTTCCAATGATTATATCACAGAGAGATACGCCGAATTTGAACAAATTGATGGTAACGGGAAAACCATGCTGCCTGGCCTTATAGATGCTCATGCACATGTAATGGGTTTGGGAGTTAGAGAGCTTGATGTAAACGTTGCCGGAATTCGCTCACTTGAAGAAACGGTTGAAACTGTGAGGCGATTTGCTGAGGAAAATCCCGGCCGGGAGTGGATTACCGGAAGGGGATGGAATCAGGTATTGTGGGAGGAGAATGAATTCCCAACTGCTGCCGATCTCGATGCCGTAGTGCCCGACCGCCCAGTTTATCTTACCAGGGTAGACGGACACGCAGCCTGGGCAAACAGCCGCGCAATGGAGTTAGCAGGTATTGATCGCGATACACCCGATATTCAGGGAGGAGTTATTTTGCGTGATGAAAACGGAGACGCAACAGGCATCTTTGTTGATGCAACCATGCGCTACCTCCGCACTGAAATTCCGGAGAGAAATGAACAGGATTACGAACTCGCGCTTGAGCTTGCTCTCGGTGAAATGGCAAAATACGGTATTACATCGGTGCATGATGCCCGTACAAATGTAGAAGAGTGGGCGCTCTATCAGGCGTTTGCTGATGAAGGCAGGCTTACGGCAAGAATCTACGCCATGATTGCAGGTACTGGAGAAATTTTTGATGAGATGGCTGCGAACGGCCCAATTAATAGTTATGCAGATGACCTGCTTGCCCTTCGGAGCGTCAAAATTTCATCTGATGGTGCACTTGGAAGCAGGGGCGCTGCACTTTTGGAAGATTATAGCGATGATCCAGGTAACAGAGGGCTCTTGTTCTTCTCGCAGGATGAGTTGAATCAAATGCTTCTAAAGGGAGCAAGCAACGAGTTTCAGATGAATATTCATGCAATTGGAGATGCAGCAAATCGGCAGGTTTTGGACGGATTTGAATTTGTGCAAGAGGAACTTGGTGATCAAAGCGGTTTACGCCACAGAATTGAGCATGCGCAAATTGTAGCTCTTGAAGATATCCCCAGATTTGTTGACCTGAATCTGATTGCATCGATGCAGCAAACTCACGCAACCAGCGATATGAACATGGCAGAAGACAGGGTAGGCCCCGCTCGGATTCGCGGTGCATACGCCTGGCAAACTTTCCTCAATCAGGGCACAGTAATTGCAGCCGGTTCCGATTTTCCCGTTGAGGATGTGAACCCCTTTTATGGCCTCTATTCAGCAGTTACCAGAAAAGATCATGAAGGGATGCCGCCCGGTGGCTGGTACAGTGAACACCAGATGAGCAGAATAGAGGCTCTTCGCTCTTTTACACTTGATGCAGCCTTTGCAGCCCATCAGGAAGAGGTAATTGGGACTCTTGAACCGGGCAAATGGGCAGATTTCATTCTGATTGACCGGGACTATTTTAATGTGGACGCATCTGAAATATGGCAGATCGAAGTGCTCCAAACCTGGCTTGCCGGCGAAAAAGTGTTTGAAAAGTAGTGATGAAAATTCGGCTCGAGCAACTAAACCCCATCATTGGGGATATCAAAGGAAATACGGAAGCAATACGTAAAGCATACCAAATTGCATCAGCTGACGGTGTAGATTTACTGGTTCTGCCGGAATTAGTTGTAACAGGTTACCCCGCTCAGGATCTCTGCGAAAAGGGCTCTTTTCGCGACGCATGCTACGCTGCCAACGATACCATCATAAGAGGGGCTCAAAAAACAGCAATTTTATTTGGGTCAATTACTTCAAACAGTGGCTTTGGCCGCAAAATGTTTAATTCTGCACTGCTCGCAAAGAATGGCGGGTTGCAAAGCGTAATGCATAAAACACTTTTGCCCACCTACGATGTTTTTGATGACCTGCGCTACTTTGAACCGAATAATGAATTTCGATGTGTTGAGTTAAATGGTGTTCAACTTGGAATTACGATATGTGAAGATATCTGGTACAACGAAAATGAAGTGCAATATCACACATACGAAACGGATCCCGCCGGAAAATTGAAAGAGCTTGGTGCAGATGTAATCATTAATATTTCTGCATCTCCCTACACTGTTTCCAAGCATGAGAACCGAACCCGTATGCTCCAAAACCATGCCCGGAAATTGAAGCTCCCGATTCTTTACAGCAATCAAACCGGGGCACATACCGATATTGTTTTTGATGGAGACAGCATGGCGATAAATAGCCAGGCTGAAGTGATTGCAAATACAAAAGCTTTCGCCCACGATTATTGTGATGTGATCTGGAATTCGGAGAAAAAAGATATTAAACCGGCAATTTCAAAAGCTATGGTTGAGTATCCTCAGAAAGGTTCAGCCCGGCACTTTGAAGCGATTAGATGCGGCTTGTTGGATTACTTCAAAAAAACCGGGGTCACAGCCAAAGCAGTGATTGGCCTTAGCGGCGGAATTGATTCTGCCCTTGTCTGCACCATTGCCGCTGAAGTTTTGGGTGCAAAAAATGTGAAAGCTATCACCATGCCGAGCGGCTATTCGAGTGAGGGCAGTGTGGCAGATTCCCGCGAGCTTGCAAAAAACCTGGGAATAGAACTGTTTGAGGTGTCTATCGGATCTCTGTTTGATCAATTCTCCGCGAAACTGAATCCGCTGTTTGCCGGAACCGATTTTGGCGTGGCTGAAGAGAACCTTCAAAGCCGAATTCGAGGCACACTATTAATGGCATATTCCAACAAATTCGGGCACTTTTTGTTAACTACTGGCAACAAATCAGAATACGCGGTTGGTTACGCCACACTCTACGGCGACATGAACGGTGCTCTGGGCATAATCGGCGACCTTTATAAAACCGAAGTATTTGAGATGGCGAAATGGCTCAATTCCGATTATTTCGGAAGGGAAGTAATTCCTCAAAACAGCATTACCAAACCACCGAGTGCAGAATTGCGGCCGGGACAGAAAGACAGCGACAGCCTTCCCGATTATGAGGTGTTAGATGACATACTTTATCGCTATATTGAACTGCTTGAAAGCGCGCAGCAAATTGCAGATGCAGGCCATCCGGAAGAGGTAGTATTTGATGTGTTAAAGCTTGTTGATTTTAGTGAGTTTAAGAGATTTCAGGCTGCTCCGGTACTCAAGCTGAGTTCAAAAGCGTTTGGCAGTGGACGCAGATGGCCGATTGTACAACGCTGGACAAAAAATCAAACAAATTGATGATCTTGTAAAATTTGTAACCGCAAAGCTTCGTTAAACGTCTATTGCGCAAAATGTTTACAGACAGCTAACTATATTAATTTCCCCGAATTTCGTAAGATTTATATGAAACAGTTATTTCTACTTCTCTCCATTCTGCTTTTTGGCACATCAGTATTTGCACAACAAACCGAATCTACCGAAGTAGAAATGCCTCCCATGCTGCTTCCTTATACTAATCCACTTCTTGAAAGCCGCAGCCAGTTACAGGTGATTGATCAACCGGCCATCTCAATGGAGATGGATACGGAAATTCTTCGAAGAATATCGAATGTATACCGCCTTCATGTGCTGGCAATAGATGCTCAGGTTCAGGGTGATTTAGTACAGGCAGAGAATTATATCAACCAGTCGTTCGGTGCCATTCAAACCCTGCTCGATGAATATCCTGAAATTCAGTACTCCCGCAGATTTGCTGAACTCTACCGTTCGGTGATGGCTGAGCATAGTGAATTTTATGGTATTACGGAAGTACGATCCGAAACTGAAGGAGATATTTTCGAAATACAATCAGAGCTTTTCTCCGATCAGGATGACTGGATTGCAGAGGGGTTTGTACTGCCAGAGAACCTCACGATTAATAATACTGATGTTCCGCTCATTCAAAACCAGCATGTAAACCGCATGTTGATGTATTACACTGTACGCCGCCCTGATGTAATGGAGCGATGGCTGGAAAGATCGGAATACTACTTCCCTATGATGCGGGAAATATTTGAAGAGGAGGGAACCCCGCTTGAACTGATACACCTCTCCATGATTGAGAGTGGGCTGGTACCCACAGCGAGAAGCTGGGCATCTGCGGTAGGTTTATGGCAATTTATACAAGCTACCGGAAGATTTTATGGCCTTGATGTTAATTGGTGGGTTGATGAGCGCCGAGATCCCATCAAATCAACCCGCGCAGCAGCACAGCATCTTCGTGATCTATATGATGTTTGGGGAGACTGGCACCTCGCACTGGCCAACTACAACCTTAGCCCGCGAGGTTTAAGGCGTGCCATTAACGCTGCGGGTGGTGTGCAAGATTACTGGGTGGCATTTCCATATCTGCCCCGGGAAACTCGCGGGTATGTGCCAAGTTACATTGCGGCTACAATGATAGCCATGAGCCCTGAAGAGTTTGGATTTGAACGGCCACGAAATGGAGTGGCTTACGAGTTTGATATTGCTGAAGTAGCAGGCCTTATGCCGCTTGAAGACCTTGCAGATGCAGCAGGTATAACACTCCAAGAGCTAAGAAGCCTAAATCCGGAACTGTTGAGATGGGCAACCCCTCCCGGAGAAAGTTATCAGCTGAAAATTCCTAAAGGCACACTGGATGAATTTCTTGCAGCATACAAAGAGATTCCTAAAGAGAATAGGGCACAAAATATCGCAATGCATACAGTTAGCAGAGGTGAATCGCTTGGGGTAATTGCGCAGAGATACGGCACTACAGTTCGCGCGCTCTACGAATCAAACGAGGGTCTGTCAAATATTATCCATCCGGGGCAGCGGATTGTTGTTCCGGTTCAGGCAAGCTCAGCACGTCAGGTTGCATCAGCGGGCAGCTCGTCAAACCAGCCGCAGAGAGCTTCAACTTCATCTAACCGGCAAACACAGCAGGTTCAGGCGCCATCTAATACAACTTCGGTTACATATACTGTAAAAAGCGGTGATACGATTGGCCACATTGCTGAGTGGTTTGATGTGCGTGCATGGCAAATACGGAACTGGAACGGCATTGGCAATACCATACGGGTGGGGCAGCGTTTAACGATTCATGTTCCCTCAAACCGGGCAGATTATTACAGGCAGGTAAATGGGCTAACCTTTGCTCAGAAACAGGAACTGGAACGAAGACAGCGTGCCGGTGAAGATATTTTTGCACTTCGATTTGATGGCTCATCATCCGGCAGCAATGGAACCATCCGATACACCGTTCGAAGAAACGATACATTGATAGGTATTGCAAACAGACATGGCGTATCTGTAGCTGACATACAGCGAGATAATAATATTAGCGGATCCCGAATTTATGCCGGCCAGACGCTGACGATCCGAAGAAGATAATTCCATGAAATATGCAGGCAGGTTAGCGGCAATTTTTGTCCTAACACTCTTTCTAATTACAAGTGTTGCATTTGTTAAGAGCAACAGCGATCTCTTTTTCCAGATCAAGAAGCAGCTAACCATTTTTAGCGATGTTTATCGCGAAGTCGCCACGCAATACGTGGAAGATGTAAGCCCTGAAACATTGATGAACAGAAGCATTAATGCCATGCTCGAAATGCTGGATCCATATACTGTTTTTATTGATGAGGGAGAGCAACAGCAGATGGAAATTCTCTCGAGCGGTTCTTACGGAGGTATTGGGATTGAGGCAGGCTTTCGGGGTGATCAGATTGTAATTATTGCGCCGCTTGAGGGCTATCCTGCTCACAGGGCCGGTATTCGTTCAGGTGATATTATAGTGAGCGTTAACGATGTGGAGGTGAGGGGAATGTCGCCGGAGGAGGTGCAAAGGCTTACGCTGGGAGATGCGGGAACTCAGCTACAGATTACCATACGCCGGCCTGTTCTTGATGAAAACATTACGTTTGAGCTGGAACGCGAGCGTATTGAAGTTAATAACATCAACTATGCCACAAGAATTGGTGACAACAACGAATACGGCTACATACATCTTGCAAGATTTGGGCAGCAAACGGCAGAAGAAGTTCGCAATAAGCTAATTGAGTTTAGTGAATCGGGCTCTTTCGAAGGATTGATACTCGATCTAAGAAACAACCCTGGTGGGTTGCTGAATGAAGCCGTTGATTTGATCGACAAATTTATAGAACCCGGTGTTACCATAGTAGAGACGAGAGGAAGGTCAGAAAATCACAACAGTACGCTGGTGTCGAAAGAGCAAGCAATGTTCGAAGATTTACCCATTACAGTGCTCATTAATGAAGGCAGTGCGAGTGCATCAGAAATTGTGGCGGGGGCATTTCAGGATCTTGATCGCGCTGTTATCATTGGCGAAACAAGCTTTGGAAAAGGACTTGTACAAACCATCCGTCCGCTTTCATACAACACCTCTCTTAAAATCACCATTTCAAGGTATTACATACCCAGTGGAAGAAGCATCGAGCCACTGGGTTTTTCTGATGAAGATGGTTCTGAAACAAATACCCCGCGAAGGGCCTTCCAGACAAAAAACGGAAGAGTGGTTTTTGACGGAAGAGGAATTGAACCTGATGTAGCAATGAGCGGAAGGTCGTCATCACTGATCGAAATGGCACTGCAACAGAGTAACAGATACTTCTTTTTTGTGAATGATATTCTTGCTCAAATGGGGGAAGATGCAGGGGAATCTATGCCGAATGATCTGTTTAAGCAGTTTACCCGACATTTGGTGGAAGATGGTTTTACCTTTGAAACGCCGGTTGATCGCCATCTTGGAGCAATCGAAGAAAATATTGGGAATTTTGCTAAGGAGGATTCGGCTCAGAATAAGCTTGATGAGCTAAAGGCATTGCTAAGAGATTATAAGATTTCTCAGATTTATGACAATCAGGAGGCTATTGAGCATAATTTAAAAGTTGAATGGGTTACGCAAACCCGTGGGGAAAACAGGCGTAACGAAGCACTATTAGAAATAGATGAGTTTGTTCTTACAGCACTACAAAAATTATCTAATCCGTTTGAATACCAAACTGTACTAAGGCCGTAATCTTTTGGGCAAAGCCGATCTACATACACATACCAACGCATCCGACGGCGACCTTTCGCCAGAAGAGCTATTGAAGAAAGCTCAGTCAAAAAAACTAAAAACACTCGCTATTACCGATCACGATACTATTAAGGGGTATCTTGCAGCTAAAGGGTTAGCTGCTGATTTTGGTATTGAACTGATAAGCGGTGTGGAAATAACGGCTATCTGGAATTCTAAAGAGGTACACCTTTTGGCGTACAATTTTGATGATGACGATCCTGAATTTCGAAATTTACTGCTGAATCAGCGTACAGCTCGAAAGCTGCGCATGCAGGCAATTGTTAGCATGCTGAATTCGCAGGGATTAAAAATTGAGTATGATGAGGTTTTGGCCGAGGCTAACATGGGTAATGTGGGCAGGCCACACGCCGCTTCAGTTTTAATTAAAAAAGGGTACGTTTCCGGTGTAGCAGAAGCCTTTATTCGGTATCTTTCATCTGAACGGCTCAGAGGAATTCAAACTCAATACGCCGCCATTAAGGAAGTTTTACGTGTTGTGAAAGAGGCGGGTGGTGTAATTTCCCTTGCACATCCGGGCAGGCTCTATTCCGACACAGAGATAACCAGCCTGATTAATCTTGGCCTTGACGGGCTTGAATGCATTCATCCAAGCCACAATTTTACGGCTCAGAGAAAGTATACGGCGCTTGCGAAATCAGAAAATCTTCTCATTACCGGTGGAAGTGACTATCATGGCACCGGAAAATCTGAATACGACCCATATTTTGGGATTGTAACTCTGGGAGAGCAGCATATTGAGGCATTAAAGCGTACGTCAGAAAACAGGCAGAGAATTGTTAACATTTAGATAAAGAAAACCATGAATGAACAGGATGTGGATTGGAGCAACATTAAAGTTGCTATAGTTGCGGCAAAGTGGAACTCTTTTATTACAGATGAAATGCTGGGTGCGGCTATACATGCTTTGAAAGATAAAGGTATATCCGAATCGAATATTTTTGTTTACCGGTGCCCCGGTTCATTCGAAATTCCCCTTGCATGCAAATGGTGCCTGGAACATCAGCACACTGACGGAGTAGTAGCTATCGGAGCTGTTATCCGTGGAGGCACACCACACTTTGACTATGTTTGCGATGCAGTTACACGCGGAATTACAGATCTGAATATGAGCTCTTCAAAGCCGGTTTCATTTGGAATTCTTACCACAGATAATGTTGAGCAGGCAGAAGAAAGGGCAAGTGTGGATAAAGGAAATAAAGGCGCTGAAGCAGCAATTGCTCTTTGCGAAATGATAGAACTGATGCAGACCATCACACATAAGGGCAACAATTAGGGCTTGAAAAAAGGTTAAAATAGCTCTACTATGTAGAGCTACAAAGATTTCTAAAAAATGGCCAGCCAACCGCTAACAATTACAGATACTGAGCAGTCAGAAGAGGATAAAAAACTTCAGGAAGAGGTAAAAGCTTCCGGTTCTTTACCGGCACATATTGCCATCATCATGGATGGTAACGGACGCTGGGCTCAGAAAAAAGGAAATATCCGTCTGCACGGCCATAAAGCAGGTGTAAAGTCTGTTCGTGACATCACAGAATCCTGTGCGCAGCTTGGTGTGAAGTATCTCACACTTTATGCTTTCTCAACTGAGAACTGGAACAGGCCTTCGGCAGAAATTAATGGCCTGATGAAGCTACTTGTGCAGTCGTTAAGAGATGAAGCAGACCGCTTGAAAGACAATGATATTAAACTTGTCACGATCGGCCAGATTGAGCGCCTCCCGGCCAAATGTCAACAGCAGCTGCAAGAGGTTAAAGACCTCACCAAAGATAATAAGCGCTTGCAGCTCTGCCTGGCTCTTAGCTACTCCGGACGGTGGGATATTACCGAAGCAGTAAAACATATTGCCAAAGAAGTTGAAAATGGCAACATAGATCCAGATCAAATTGATGATAATCTGATTGGTTCTTATCTCTCTACAGCAGCCATTCCGGATCCCGATCTAATCATCAGAACAAGCGGAGAATACCGCATAAGTAACTTTCTTTTGTGGCAGCTGGCCTACTCCGAACTTTTCATTACAGAAACCTACTGGCCTGATTTTAGAAGAGATGAACTTTACCGTGCAATCTTCTCCTATCAGAAACGTGATCGCAGATATGGGAAAGTTAAAAACGGATATAACAAAAGTATATCTGCATCAGTTATAAAGCATATTACATCGTAAACGTAAGGAAAGAAAGTTTGTATCACGTGTCAAGATTAAAGCACATCTGTTTATTTTTATTTATTGCACTATCGGGAACACTAATTATTCAGGATTTACAGGCTCAGGAAACAGGAAGGATTCAAATTCAGGATCCCACCCAAAACCCTCCGCGCCAATTTGAAATCCGTGAAGTAACCGTAACCGGCCTCGTAACTGGGCGTGAAGCGCATATTCTTGCAAGTAGTGGATTGAGAGCAGGGAACACAATTGAAATTCCCGGCGAAGCAATCTCTAATGCAATCAGGCAGCTGCATAGAATCGGCCTATTTTCCGACGTGCAAATATTGCATGAGCGTGTAGGCGGTAATGGTGTAAATATCGAAATTATGGTGCAGGAGCAGCCAAGGCTTCATCGCTATGAAATTGAAGGGGTGCGGCGATCTCACCGGCGCGATCTGCGTGAAAAATTAAATCTTCTTTCAGGTTTCGCATTCACAAACCCAGTACGTGAGCAAGCTTTGAGTACAATCCGCCGGTACTATCGGGACAGAGGTTACTGGAACACAGAAGTATCCATCAGAGAGGAGCTTACAGATGATGAGCGTAACCGTGTTATCGTTACTTTCGAGATTGATCCGGGCGAGCGAATAAAGGTGCGTGATATTAGTTTTTCTGGGAATGAAGAGTTTACCGACCGACGCCTCAGACGAGAGTTTTCCACCATAAAGCAAGATCGCTGGTGGAGGATTTTTAAACGGCATGTATTTACACAGGACGACTACGAAGAGGGTATTGAAAATATACTAAGTTACTACCGTAACAATGGGTTTATGGATGTAAGAGTTTTGACGGACTCTGTTTTTGTAGATGACTGGCGCCGAAAAGAGGGTGTATTTTTCAATATAAAGATTGAGGAAGGCCCGCAATACCGCATCAGAAATATTGAGTGGGAAGGGAATACGGTTTACACAGATGAGCAGCTCACAGCTTTCTTCGAATTTCAAAAAGGCGATGTATTTGATCAGGGGCGTTTTGATCAGAACATCAGCGGAAGAAGAGACGAACGCGATATTCTGAGTTTATATCAAAATATTGGTTATCTGTTCTTTGATATCTATCCCGACATACAGATTGTGCCCGGCGATTCACTGGACATTACATTTGAAATTGTTGAAGATGAGATTGCTACTATACGCAAAGTTTCATTTCATGGAAATACCAAAACTCACGATGATGTTGTTCGCCGAACCATCCGAACACGGCCGGGGCAGACTTACAGCCGGTCAAATATTATCCGATCTATTCGTGAACTAAGCCAGCTTGGCTATTTTAATCCGGAAGGCATTACACCTGACCTTGAGCCCGATCGGGAAAACAGAACCGTTGACATTATTTACGGGCTTGACGAAACACAGGGAACAGATAACTTTGAGTTTTCAGGCGGTTTTGGTGGCCGGCAGATCGGGGTTATTTTAGCAGCTCGGGTTAACTTCAACAACTTCTCCGTACGCAGAATGTTTGAACCGGGAGGATGGACCCCAATACCATCAGGCGATGGGCAACGGTTGTCTCTCGGTATGCAGGTAACGGGGCGTGGTTATCAAAGTTATAATTTCAGTTTCACCGAGCCATGGTTTAGAGGAAGGCCAACATCTTTAGGTTTCAGCGTATCCTACGATTTCCTGAACTTCAACAGGCAACGATCTTTTGTAGGGTTTCAGCAGCCCGACAGACGATTCGAGCTCTTCTCCGCAAGCATCAGCCTGGGACGAAGATTACAATGGCCTGATGACCTTTTCTCACAAAGAACTATACTCACATACAACAGATTTGATGTTACCCAGTTAGGAACAGTTTTCGATGACGGCAGGGCTGATCTTATCACAATTCGCCAGATTATTGAAAGAAATTCCACAGACAATCCAATCTCTCCACGAGATGGTTCCAAGTTTAGTGTGTCAGGTGAGGTTGCCTTGCCATTACCGGGTCTGGCGCAATTCTACAAGTTAAAGACAGAATATCAGCATCACTATACTATTGTAGGAAGGCTTGTTTTAAGCGGTATCGCTGAATATGGATATATGGGTTATTTTAGTGACTCAAACAGAAGTAACTATCAGCGCTTTTTCCTTGGTGGTACACAGTTACAGCAGAGACAAAGCTTTACCAATGATAACATAGAATTGCGTGGTTTTCCTGGAGGGTGGGGTGGAGGTATATCCCCATTGGACGACAATCAAAACCCGATTGGGGGACGCGTTTACAACAAGTATTCACTTGAATTGCGATATCCTGCAGTAAGTTCTGAACAGTTGCAGCTGATTCCATACGTGTTTATGGATGCCGGTAATGCATTTAACGGGATGTCTGATTTTGACCCGTTTGATGTAAAACGTTCTGTTGGTTTTGGTGCCAGAATATTTCTGCCGATTCTGGGCCTTGTTGACCTTAGTTACGGTTACCGCCTCGATGGAACAGCACCGTCTGTAGAAGGGCCGGGATTGAGGCCGGGCGAATGGGAATTCTTATTTAATATCGGCGCTCCTTTTTAATATGATGAGCAGACTGCCCATATCAATTTTGGTTGTGGCAATTATTATCCTGCCGGTAACGGAGGTTACGGGGCAAAATCAAAAGATTGGCTTTATTGATTCTGATATAATTCTGCAAAATATGCCGGAATACTCTGGCCTTGAACAACGGCTTACGCTGCTGAGTGACGGGTGGAGACAGGAGATAGATCAACTTGAAGCCGCATTAGATGAGCTTGAAAGGGACTTTGAAGCTCGTGAAATACTTTTTACGGATGAAATCCGGGAGCAACGCCTTAGGGAAATTGATCAGAAACAGACGGAACTGAACAGATTAATAGAGCAAAGATTTGGTCCGCAAGGCGATTATTTTACCCGGCAAAAAGAACTTTTGGAACCTATACAAAGATTGATTTTTGATGCGTTGACCCGTGTGGCTAACAGAGAAGATTTCGACTTTGTTTTTGACCGTGCAAGTGAAACACGCTTTCTTTTCACCAGGCAACAATGGAACCTAACTGACGAAGTGATGTTAGAATTAGGTATAGATGGCGCAAGAAATTAATTACTATAACCCTTAAATTTGGTGCTAAAAAATCCAAGCATGAAAAAAATAATTATAACTACACTGTTATTACTTTTGCCGGCTATGGCAATGGCTCAACTAAAAATCGGGATAATGAGCCCTGATGATGTTTTAGATGCCATGCCTGAAGCAGCACAGGTACAGCAACAATTAGAACGATATATTCAGGAACGCCAAAATGCTTTCCAAACCAGATATCAGGAATGGATTGATGAGCTTACAGAATATTCTGAACTGGTTGAGTCAGGAACATTAAGCGGGCAAGAGCAGGCTCAGCGTGAAGAGCGCTTAATGGAAATGCAGGAAGAGCTGAATAGCTTCCAGAATAGAATTCAGAACCAGATACAGCAAAGACAGAACGACCTGTTTAATCCCCTGCTGATTAAAGTAGAAGATGCAATGGCAGAAGTTTCTGAGGAGCTGGGCCTGGATTTTGTTTTAAACAGAACATCTAATACCGGCGATCCAATCGTCTATTTTGCCTCAGAGCGCGCAGCAGACATAACCCAGCGCGTAATTGAAAAACTCACTCAAAATTAAACCGATCCAATATCACAAAAACACTACTATGAAAAATTTAAGCATCGTTTTTATAACTCTGATTATTGCAGCCACAACTCTTTTTGTTGCTCCAACTGCGCAAGCACAGGATATGAAGATTGGTTTTGTTGAACCGCGGGCTATCCTGGAAAGAATGCCTGAAATGCGTGCAGTTCAACAACGGCTTCAAAATCTTGTTGAACGTAAACAGAATGAACTGATTACTAAAGAGCGTGAGCTGCAAACTGAAATTGAATTATTTCAGCAAAGAGCGAGTGTGATTTCCGAGCAGGCCCGCCAGAACGAAGAAGAGAGGCTTATGCAACTTGACATGGATTTCAGACAACTGCAAAATCAGGCACAGCAGGAAATTGAACAACAGCGAGCAAACCTGATGGCACCGCTACTTCAGCAGATTCAGGAGTCCATCAATAATGTAGCTGCACAACGCGGCCTTGATTATGTACTCAATACCACCACTTCAACCGGTGATGTAATTATCCTCTATGTTTCACCACAGGTGCAGGCTGAGTATGATATTACAGACGCCGTGATGGCTGACCTGGATATTTAACAGATATTCTGACGATCTTGTAAAGGCGAATTTTCTCAATGGGAATTCGCCTTTTTTATTTGGTTCGTTTTCTTCGGTTTTTGATGTAATCTTCAAAAATATAGCCGCCAAGATCATCAAGAGAAGAATAATAAGCTCTCCCTTTATTTGCTTCTGTTAATTCTCTAACAAAATTCTGCAGATATGGATCGCGGGCAATCATAAACGTTGTAATATCAATATTTTCTTTCCGGCACTTTACAGCTTCATCAAGAACTTTGTTTACAATTTTTCGATCAAGCCCAAAGCTGTTTTTGTACATCTTTCCGTTTTCAATCATACATGATGGTTTTCCATCTGTTATCATAAAAACCTGCTTATTGGCGAATTTTTTTCTCTGCAAAATGTGCCGGGCTACCTGTAGACCCTGCAAAGTATTTGTATGATATGGGCCTACTTGAAGATAGGGAAGATCTTTAACCTCTATTCTCCATGCCTCATTGCCAAAAGCCACTAGATCAAGAGAATCTTTTGCATAATTATTCATGATTAGTTCAGACAGTGCCATAGCCACTTTCTTTGCGGGGGTGATTCTGTCTTCTCCATACAAAATCATGGAGTGGCTTAAATCAATCAGCAAAACAGTAGAGACTGAAGTGTAGTGATCTGTATGATAAACCTGTAAGTCATCCTCCCGAAGATTGAACTGATTGATATCGCTGTGTTTTAGCATATTCATCATGGTACCGGTACTGTCTATATGCGAAATGTCATCGCCTGGCTTCCAATGACGGCTTTCGGGTTGGCGTTCCAATCCCTTTCCGGTATGAGGTGTTTTATGCCCGCCCTGATTACCCTTTTTAAGTTGTGTGAAGATATCTTCCAACGCTTTTTGCCGAATGCTTCGGTTGGTTTTGGAGGTTGGAACCATAACTGCATTTTGATCATCAAACTCTATGTAGCCTCTCTCTTTGAGTTCATCGATAAAATCTCCCATACCATAACCATTTTTGAACTGGTCAGTGATTTTATACTCTTCATCAAGCTGATTTAGCCATCTGAGTGCCTGAGATACATCTCCACCGGCAATTGAAAGCAGATCCTGAAAAAGATTTAAAAGTGTATCAAACGAACTTTTTCCTTGTTGCGCGTGGAAGCGTTCATCCCATTTTGAGTAGATAAAATACATAAACTGAAAATTATGATGAGTCTGTTTACTACCTTTAAAACTCTGTTTTGTACGAAATCATTGCAGACTATTAGTATTAAATTTGGGTCTTATGAAGTATAGCATGTTATGATTGTTTGTAACATATTGCTATACAATG
>REDS01000194.1 GCA_007693395.1 Balneolaceae bacterium
TATTAAGCCATTGCAACGTCACATCGAGCGCAGTGCAGGTGAACGGAGTGAGCCGTAACGAAACCGGGATACCATTCAAACTGACGTGGGAATGTATCTGTCAGCGTTTGCTTTTCTTCTTGCCGGATTTTACACCTGTCCATAACAATGAGCCAAACCAGCCGGAAAGAGATCCGGTCAGGAGGGCCATCAGAAGGGTAACCTCAAACTGAGATTGTATAAAATTGGTAAGCAGTATGGTACCAACAAAATGCAGCACAACGGCCGTTACGTAGCCTATGGCAAAGCAGCCTACCATATCACGTGCTTTGAGGTTCACCACAAACTGAGAAATAAACGATGCGGCAAAGCCAATTAAGAGCCATGTTAGCAGAAATGATGGATCTGTAAACTCAATCTGGCGTGTGCCGGCTGTCCAGAGCGGCAATCCGGCCCCTATGGTTGAAATAAATATGGCTATAAGCCTGTAATTATGCCTGGTAGTCTCTAACATCGTTTTGCGATCTCTGTATTTATGATGGCTTAAAACAGAAAATATTCAATTTCACCTGATTTTCCCATACTCTGTTTTTTAAAAGGTATGTGATTATCGCCAGATTACCATATCAGGATCAAGCCTGGCATTTTTTGAATATCTCCGCCCTCCATCAATTGAATGAAAAATATTCGTTAACTCTTGCTCTATCTGTAAATTGATCACTATATAGAACTTTCACTAAAGGGTGCTCTTTGAATTTATAAATCTTTATGTATACCTGAATCCTTGTAATAAAATATTAAAATATTCGTAATGCGTAGTTTTATGCTGTATAAATTATTATTTGGCTTTATTTAATTTTTAAAAAATATTATATTCATAAAACAAATCATTCTGAATATTCTATTCATTTTTTTGTGTGAACACTAACTTATATAATCAATAACTGTTATGAATATCAAATTCGTAAAACGCTCTCAAATAAAATCGAGCAAACGACGCGCATCAAAATTCAAGCCTTTGATGGATGCACTTGACAAGCTTGAGCCCGGAGGCCAGGCAGTGGAAGTATCTTTCACAAACGAGAAGAGTGTAAACTCTATGAGAACAGCGGTCTATCAGTACAACCAGGAGAACAAAGTTAAAATTAAAAGCGGTAAAGATGCCGCTAACAAAAAAATCTATTTTTACAGAGAAAAATAGACTGTACCTTTTTTTCAGGAACTTCTCTCAAACAACATTCCCTGCGAAATCGATAAGCGTATAGGCTGGTGTATATCTTTAGCACGAACTGACGGGGTGGAGAGTACAACTTTCCACTCCGAACCTTTTTTGATTGGCAGGCCAAGTTCTGCGGGAACAACCTGGCTGGGTTGCCCCTCCATATTTGCCAGAAAAATAATCTCCTTTCCCGTTTTCGGGTTACGCCGATAGCCGTAAAAAATTACGGCTCCATCCACAGGCTCTCTGTATTTCAGAAAATCACCTGCTGTAAAATTGCCTGCAAGCCAACTGTTGTTTAATCTGTACTCCCTGGTTTTCAAATTAAATGCAGCTTTTCGTGAATCTATAAATTCATAATGCAATTCTGCGTTGCAGTAATCGTGCAGGTCTTCCGTCCATGATACGGCATATTTTTCAAGCTTCCGGGTGTCCCATCCCATCACAGAGAATGGGGGTTCCATATTCGCAAGCAGTTTTGCAATGGCCTGTTGGTTATAATCTGTCGCTTTCACAAGATTGAGCAGTGCTTTTGCAAACCGGCGAAGGCCTTCGAGGCTGGTAAAGCCCATCGCCTTCAGGCGTTTAAAGAAACGCGGATTGCGATAGTCATTCTCTGTTATCTGCCATTCGGTAAAATGTGCCTCTTCTGCAGTTACTTTAATGGAGTAGGCAGTGTCGGTATTTCTGATAAAACTCCACGGGGTATTTCCGAGGGCCTGCACAAAATCCATTGGTACACCCGGTAAAAAAGCGTTCATCAACAGAGTGGTTGACGGATTGTTGTATGCATTATCCATCACCATTTTGAGCGAGTTGCCGAGCAGAAAATTCACATTAATATTCTCAGGATTAGCCTGTGTGCCGCGCCGCATAGTATCGTGATTGGCATACCCGCTGATCCACTTTTCACCAAACACGAACTGCTCTTTGAGCCTCCACCACTTTGAAACCCAGTAGGTGTAGTTGTAGGGCGTGTTGTATGCAAAAATCATTGGAGCCCACTGGAAGGGGTGTTTCTGCTGATCTGTAATTTCACGATAGGTGGATGCAAGTTCCCAGTCATCTCGCGGCCAGGGGCGTCCATCTTCAAAAATCATCCACGGTTTGTAGGTAACACCGGCAACATTCTGCTCTACCTCACTCATCTCTTCAAGAAACTCATCATCATGCAAAAGCTCATCTTTTTCAGGAACGTAGTACTTAAAATCCTGAGCGCCATCCACACGAACGCCATCAAAGCCCCAGTCAATTTTCCGGCGCTGCATTTCGAGGATCATCGCCCTTACTATCGGGTTTTTGAAGTCAATATTCAGCCCGTACATGTTCGGGCCGGCAAAAAACTCATCAGGCAACACGTTTGTGCCCTGATTATCGGCATGGCCATACACCACATCAAGTATTACTTTGATGGGCCCGGCAGGGAAATTGTGGAGTGTTTCAATAAGATCGAGAAGCTCATGTGGCCTGCCTGTAGAAAGAATAGATGGATTTACCGCCGCTGAGCCAAAAATTACAATATCATAACCCCAGTTTATTACAGATGGTTTTTGCAGGTGAAGTGTAACCTCATCCCCGCTTTTTCCCGGTTTTTGTATCTGTTTCCAGAAGGCATGATTCTCAGGGTGCTCAATAACCGGCTCAATGGGCATCAATTCAATACCATCAAAACCAAGCAGATTCTGCTCTTCTGGCTGAAGATCTTTACCGGCTTTAATTGTCTCTGCAATTTGGCGATATCTCCTGGCAAGCGATCTAAGTGTGCCCTCTGCTGTGGCCGTTGCGGTGTGCACTTCAAGCAGGTTTGTTGATGGCTGCACCCTTTTGAACTCATCTTTTTCAGCTTCTTTCGCCAGCTTCCTGAAATACGCAGCGTCTTTCCGCTTTTCGAGAACAGATTCAATATCATAAAGCTCGGCCGGCGCATAAATACCATACGGCATAGACCATGCAATAGGGTCGCGTACCGTTTCTGTTGAGCCATCAGGGTAGGTAATCAAATAGTGATAAAATGCCCCAAACTGCTCCCGGTTTCCCGAAGGAAGATTGTCAACTACTGCGAGTGCATATTCATCAATAACCTCAGTTTCCAGCAAATAGAATGTCATGGTGAGGTGTTGGTCCGGTTTGTCGTAAATCAATTCTCCCTTAGGCAGGTATAACCCGATCTCAACCCGCTCTGCTTTCTTAAACCGGGGATGCCACATAAAAAAACGAGCTGATTGTGTACCGCTTATAACATGTGAGCCCAGCTCTCTGGCAATTTCGGCTGCGTTCTGGAAGTTTACACCCCCCTTTAGCAAACTTTGTATCCTGGAGTGAAATGATTTGGTTTCGGTAGTATTAACAACTGGATTCATAAAACTGTATCGGTAATTATTTCTCTGAACAATGCTATCTGCAACCTTAATCCCCCGGGATTAAAAATAGTGAGCGTACTGCTACCAGAATATATAGAGCATCAGGGCTGTTGCAAGTAATATAACGCCTGCATGAACTCTGTAATCTTTGTACCACGGTAACATTTCTGATGGCTTTGCATCTTCCGGTTTCCAGATGATTGCATCCATGCTTTCCATATCAGGCGCTTCACTGAATATACTAATGAGATAGAAAATCAGGAAAGAGAGTGCCGTAAGCAAACCGGCAACAATGGTGAAGTGCAGCTGGAACACATTAAAAATGGAGAGCATAAAGATGATAAAAGAGACGGAGTGGCCAATTACCAGTGTCCAGAAGGCGGCGTTACGGCTGCCCCGTTTCCACAATATCCCCATAAAAAATATGGCCACAACAGGGGGCACTATGTAAGAAAATGCCTGCTGTATATAGCGGAAAATGCCCTCAAAGTGAGAAATATTTGGTGCCCAAAGTACTGCAACTACCATAAGTATGATGGTGGTCCACCGGCCTATTTTTGCAATATCCCTGTTGGTAAGGTTGGGATTTTTCGGCTTGATGAAGTCCATCGTTATCAGCGTAGACGATGAGTTCAGCGTGGAATCGATACTTGAGAGAATCGCAGAAATCAATCCCGCCAGCACCAATCCGGTAATACCAATCGGCAGTACATTTGCTACCATCGTAGGAAAAACCATATCGGGGTCTTCCAGGCCGGGGAAAACGGAGATGGCCATTACTCCGGGAATTACCATGATAAACAGCGCGCCAACTTTTAGTGCACCCCCAAGCATGGCACCCCAGCGTGCATTTTTAATGTCTTTTGAGCCAAGCACTCTCTGAACGATGTACTGATTGGTAGCCCAATAGTAAAACCCAAGAATAGGCACCCCTATAAGTGTACCGAGCCAGGGAAGGGCTTCGTCATCGAGAGGCCGAATCATGGAGAGGTGATCTTCAGGTGCAGTTGCGGTAAATGCAGCCCAAGAGAAATCGAAATTACTGAACATAAGCCAGGTGAGTACTGATGAGCCGGAAATAAGAATAACGGCCTGCAGTACGTCGGTGTAAACAACGGCTTTCAATCCGCCAGCAGCAGTGTACAAACCTGCAAAAACTCCCAGTGCAATAATGGTGTACCAGATATTAACTTCAGGAAAGAAAACCTGAACCACCAGCGCACCGGCGTACAGACCCCCTGCCGTATCAACCACAATGCTTAAGAAGATCGTTATCACTGAAAAATATTTCCTTGAGCGTGAATCGAATCGGTTTTCAAGAAATTCGGGAATTGTTGTGATACTCGATTTGATGTAATAGGGAATAAAGAATACCGCCATCAAGATCAAAACAATGGCGGCCATCCATTCATAGTTTGCTACAGAAATTCCGGTTCTGTATGCATCGCCCGAGAGGCCGATAAGCGTGGTGCTGGATATGTTTGATGCAAACAGCGAAAACCCAATTACACCCCAGCCAAGAGTTCGGCCGGCAAGAAAAAGATCTTCACCTGTTTTTGTTCGCTTCGAGACGTAAACCCCTATCCCGATAATCAGCAGGAAGTACCCTGCAATAATGATAATGTCTAATAGACTTAAAGAAATTTCTGCCATAAATATCGCTTTTGGTAAACATTGTACCCTAAAAAATTGCCAGCTTTAATAAAGCAAAAGATTTCTAAAAAGAGAAAGGAAACCCGAAACTTTTAATCGTTTACAAAAAAGAGAGTAGCATAAACTGTAACATATCGTTCAAAACGAAAGACAAAGTAAAGTTCCGGCCCTACCTGTTTCGAAGTTAAAAAGTTGATAGTTAATTACTTCGTTCGGCTTCGTGCTTTCGTGGCAGAAAGAACCTCAGTTCGATTTTAATCAGGTCAAAAAGTATCATCTTATTCTTCAACCCCGGCCTAATTCTGAAATAAGCCTCCTTGGCCTTGAATTCCCGGTTCGTAAGGCGGTGCGGTGCTTTACGAATCCTAAGCCACGCAGGAGATAATTCTGCCATGATTTAGTAGTACACAAGGCGGGGCCTTGGATTCGTTCCGCACAGCCGAAGCGAACGTCTCGGGAATTCACCGCTTTGACTTTTTGCTCCTTTTGGGTCAAGCCAAAAGGAGAGGTTAGGTGCAGCACATCTCAATGCGTGTAAATGGACTACTCAATCAAAAAAGACATTCCTGAATATGTGTCCCAATGCGGAAGACAGGAAAAGAGAGTAGCATAAACTGTAACATATCGTTCAAAACGAAAGACAAAGTAAAG
>REDS01000126.1 GCA_007693395.1 Balneolaceae bacterium
AAAAAATCTTCAAAATATTAATTAAAACGAAAACGAGAAGTTTCTAGTAGTCCCCTAATTATATTTTTTTTAAATATAGTGAAACGAAAAGATCTTCTTTCCGTAATGATTTATAATGTATCGAACATTATGTTGTTGCATATTCATTTTAGCTTTTCAATTTAAGTAATGAACCGATTATTTATCAGCTTGTTAGAGGGTACAAAGATTGCATTTTCTGCAATATGGACTAATAAAACCCGCGCAATTCTTACTACAACATGTATTGTGATCGGCATCGTGTCAGTAACTGCAATGAATACCATATCCGATGGAATTGACCGCACATTTGAAGAGAGCATGGATATGCTTGGCAGAAATGTAGTGTATGTTGAAAAGTGGCCTTGGGGTTTTGGCGGTGAATACCGCTGGTGGGAGTATCGCAATCGCAGAGAGATGGAAGTTGGCTATGTTGACCGGCTTCTTGAGCTTACCCCTTCAGCCAGTGATGTATCAGCCGCTGCACGGAGAAATGTAAGCGTTCGCCACCTTGAGAGATCGGCCGATGGTGTGAGCCTTTCCGGAGTTACAACCGGATATTTTAACACATCAGGGATTAATATTGAAGATGGCAGGGTGTTCACGGATTCTGAGGTGCAGAGGGTTGCGAGGGTAGTAATTTTGGGTAGTACTGTAGCAGATGCACTTTTCCCAAATCAGGATCCTATCGGGAAACAGGTACATATTCGGGGACAGCGTTTTACGGTTATTGGCGTAACCGAAAAACAAGGCAGTTTCCTTGGGCTCGAAGATTTTGATAATGCAATGATTATGCCCATTACCTCTTTCGGAACGATGTTTAGTCTCAGGTTTGGTGTTCAATTAACTGTTCAGTTTCCCGATGACGAGAGCATGATTGATGGCGAATATGAGGTAATTGGTGCCATGAGACAGATCCGCCAGCTCGACCCTCTTGATGATGATGACTTTGCCATTAATAAGGCATCTCTATTTGAGCAGGAATTTCAGGGAATGAAGATGGTAATTTATGGAATTGGGATTTTCCTTACCGGCCTGGCACTTTTTGTAGGCGGTATAGGTGTGATGAACATCATGTTTGTTTCAGTTAAGGAACGTACCAAGGAGATCGGTATTCGAAAAGCAGTGGGGGCTAAATCATGGGAGATTCTTCTTCAGTTTTTGATGGAGGCCGTTGTAATATGCCTTGTTGGCGGATTGATTGGAGTTCTGCTCTCGATAGGAGTTACCCATCTTATTAATCAGTTTTTTGTTGCTTACATGGACTGGACCACTGTGCTGAATGCCATATTGATCTGTGCATTTATCGGTATTCTTTTTGGGTATTTGCCATCGAGCAGAGCTGCAAAATCCGACCCAATTGAATCTTTAAGATACGAGTGATAAACCATGAATATTATTGAAGTTTTTCGGCAGGCTGTTGATTCTATCCGTGCCAATAAATTGCGCTCCTCCTTAACATTACTCGCAATATCTGTTGGTGTCTTTGCCATTATAAGTGCCAATACCGCTGTTTTAGTACTTGATACCTACTTTAAAGATACACTTAGCCTGATGGGTGGTGATGTAATTACCGTATCTAAATTTCCGGCAATTCAAATGGGACCTTCAGACTGGGAGAGATACCGAAACAGGCAGGATATTACCATTCAGCAAATGGAGCGTATGCAGGATATATCGCGCCTTGCTACCGGAATCGGGCCAAATCGTCAATACAGAACTACAAGAGTATCATACGGAGAGCGGGAAACGGAACCAAATATTGGTATTCAGGGCGGGAATGAACATTTTCTCGAAAACAATGCCTACGTTATTGAAGAAGGGAGAAATTTTTTGCCTGAAGATATCGATTATGCCAGATCAGTAGCGATAATTGGAGCGGATGTTGCAGATGCTCTGTTTGAAATTGAAACTCCTCTCGGTAAAATAATTCGCATTGAGGGGCGCCCATACACCATAATTGGTGTTACGGAAGCGAAGGGTAATGTGTTTGGGAGCACTCTTGATCGTTTTGTTGTAATTCCTTACTCAAATCTTGCAGGGGTGTACGGCAGAAATCTAAATATTGGAATACAGCTTCGTGCCGGTTCGGTAGACAGAGTATCCGAAACCATTGATGAAATGACAGGAATTTTGCGAGCTATTCGTCAGGTGGATCCCGCCGCGGAAAATGATTTTGAAATCACCACTAACGAATCTCTTGGCAATGCTTTCGATTCCTTTACCGGTGTTCTCTACCTGATTGGTTTTGTAATTGGCGGAATTGTGCTGCTTGGTGCAGGTATTGGAGTGATGAACATTATGCTTGTATCTGTTACGGAACGCACACGAGAGATTGGCCTTAGAAAAGCAGTTGGCGCAACACGAAAGGCAATCACCTCTCAGTTTTTGATGGAGTCTATTGCCATTTGCCAGATTGGTGGTGTTATAGGGATACTTGCTGGAGTTGGTTTAGGCAATTTGGCTGCACTTTGGCTGGAGTCGAGCCTGGTGATACCCTGGAGTTCTGCTGTGGGTGGTGTGATAGGAATGACCATTGTTGGTGTTCTGTTTGGAGTTTATCCTGCCTACAAAGCTGCAAATCTTGATCCAATCGAAAGTCTCCGGTACGAATAGGCCAACAACAGATGTACCCTTTCGTAGAAAATTACACAACTCCAAAAGCCTAAGTTGTATATGCAACTGATTTGAAGGTTGAGTAGCCTCTATTCTCAAAACAATTCAGATATTTTGTTTATCATTACTCAACAACATGCTATTTTACCAAAACAGCATTGATTTTTATAATTCTGAAACCGAATTGAATGATGGACGAAAATATTATTAACGATCTGAATGACGAACTGGAAAGTGTGATTGAAGAGGGGCACTCTATGCTTCGTGATGCTCAGCTTGAAGAGAAGTTCAATGAAATTAAAACAGAAGCCGAGTTACTTGTACGTAAGCATCCAATAACCAGTGTAGTTGTAGGTGCTGCAGTTGGTTATTTAATCGGTAAGATTTTCAGATAAAATAGAATGTCTCAATCAGAGGACGGAAATAAACATAAGTACGATCAGCGGCTCATAACCGATCTAAAAGAGTATATAGAGAAAAGAATTAAACTTTTCTCTCTTACAGTTGCTGAACAACTTTCGCATATGATGGCTTTGACCATCCAAAAGTTTACAGGGGTGGCTTTTCTTATTGGAGCGATGTTTTTTATCTCCTTTAGCGTAGCATTTTTGATTGGAGAACTACTTGGCAGTTTAAGTGCCGGCTTCGCTATTGTATCACTCCCTATGTTTTTGTTGGGATTTATTTTCTTCAGGAAAAAGTCCACAAAGTTTACAGAACATTTTCAGGCAAAAATTATCGAAAAAACAATTTATCGATTTGAGAAAGATGAGGATAAATCATCAAATGGAGGGTGACACTGAGTAAGAAGAAAAAAATAACTATGGCTGAGATCAGATTGCGGAAAACACGCTTACAAGACGATCTTGATCTTCTTGAACAGAGTTTTGAAAACCGATATTCAAAATTCCAAAATAGTGCATTAGGTTCATTCAAACCGGTAGAATTTATAAAGAAAAGGCCATTGCAAGTTGTTGGAACGGTCCTGTTTCTGAGTTTGGCTATCGGTTTTTCCCGCCGTAAAAAAGGTTCATCAGGAAATGAGAATGTTCATTATTCGAAAAAGAGCCCATCATTCACAGGCATAGTTTATGATGAAATGAAACGCATCGCTGCAAGAAGGGCTGCATCGTACATGAGCGAATGGATAGATCAAAACATTACGTCAGATAAGAAATAAGGAATCTGATTTTCCCAATCTGCAATTTTGAGACGGTTTTTGGTATGGCTTAAGCCGGGATGTTTGCCAGGATTCTTTAATCATCGGCTCAATTTCAGGATTATTTTAAAACCTGAATACTAATTTTTCGTCCAAAAGAATGGGCATAAGCCCTTAAATGTTAAATTTCGTTTTTATTTTCAAAATCAGAGAAAATATTATGAAACTCTGGTTACACTTCTACGTGTAAAAAATCTAAAATCAAACAACAGCTAATTCCATGAAGCAGATATTACTATTGGCACTGTGCTTTCTCATCACAGCACCCTTGTTACAAGCACAAGAACGTACCATAACACTCGAAGAAGCCGTACAGATTGCATTGCAAAATAATTTTCAGCTAAAGCAGGCAGAGAACAACCTTGGCCTTGCTGATACAAGAGTTCGAAGCGCCCAGGCAGACTTCCTTCCAAACCTTAATGCCAGCTTTTCAGGGAACAGGCAGGTTGGTAGGCAGTTTGTTCAGGAAGACCTCACCTTTGAAGACAGAACCACCTTTGGTTTAAATGGAGGTGTTAATACGAGTGTAACTGTTTTCGACGGATTCACAAACATTTCCAACTTAAGAAGAGCACAAGCTGAGAAAGTATCAGACGAACTTCAGCTTGAGCGATTACGTGAAAACGTAATGTTTAACACAGCAAGCCGCTATTTGCAGGTTGTACTTAACGAAGAATTACTCAGAATTTCTGAAACCACACTTGAGGCTTCAATGAGCCAGCTTGAACAGGTGAGAGCACAAGTTGAAGTTGGGGCACGCCCCATGGTGGATCTGTTTAATCAGGAGTCTGCTGTAGCAAATGATGAGCTCACTTTAATTCAAAGGGAAAATGCTCTTGAAGTAAGCAAAGCTCAGTTAATTCGCATAATGCAAGACGAAAGTATTACAGATGTTGCAACAAGTATGCCTGCTGTAGAAGATCTTTCACTTACACCGGTAAATCTGAACTTACAGGATTTGATTAATGCTGCACTTGAAATGAGGAGAGATTTGAGATCTCAGGAGTTTGATATTGAGAGCAACCGGCAAACTTACAGGATAGCAAGAGCACAATATTTACCAACAATTAGCGCGAGTGCTTCAATTGGTGCACGATATAGCGATCAGTTTACACTTCTGGGTGAATCAGTATCATTCACTGATCAGTTTTTTGATCAGAACATTACCAGAACCATAGGTTTTAATATTCAGATACCCATTTTCAATCGCTGGAATACACGAACAAACGTAGAAAATGCGTATGTACAGTTACGAAACAGCGAACTACAGCTTGATAATGTGCGCTTTCAGATTTCTGAAGAAGTGAGGCAGGCGTACAGTGATTACCAGTCAATAGTAAAAGAGCTTGAATCAACAGAAAAATCTCTTCGTGCGGCAGAAAGAGCCTACGAAACCGAGCAGCAACGTTATGAAGTGGGATCATCCACACTGATTGAACTGAATCTTGCCAACGCAAATTTTGTGCAGGCTCAGTCAAACAGAATTCAGGCGATCTACAACTTTGTATTTCAGGAGCAGTTGTTAGACTTCTTCCTGGGGCAGCTCGATACGGAGATGCAATTCTAACATCGTTAAAAAATTAAACAAACGGGATGGCAAAGGAGAAATCAGCAACAAAGAAACTGATAAAAATACTGGGTATTTTATTCCTGGTGGTGGTTGTACTTGGTATCGTAGCTAAGATGGCTGGCTGGCTTGATGGCGGCTCGGGGGAGCAGGTAGTTGAAACCGAAACAGCAGAGTTGCGAACAATCACACAAATTGTATCAGCTACCGGGAGGATTCAACCTGAAGTTGAGGTAGTTATCCGCCCCGATGTATCAGGAGAGATCATAGAGTTGAATGTACGTGAGGGCGATTATGTTCGCGAGGGAGATTTGTTGCTTCGCATCAAACCCGATCTTTATGAAGCCAGAATTGACGAGCTGAATGCCATGCTGTTAACGCAGCAGTCGCGCATGGAGCAGGCTCGTGCACAGATGTTACAGGCAGAAGTTGAATATCTGAAAAACAAACAACTCTATGATCGTGAGTTGATTTCAGAACTGGAATATCTTCAGTCATCCAATAATTATGAAGCACAGAAGTCGAATTTCAGGGCAGCAGAATTTCAGATCGAAAGTGCCAGGGCACAGCTTCGAAGAGCAGAAGAAGAACTGCAGCAAACGGTAATCCGGTCACCAAAAAACGGAACCATAAGCCGCCTTGCTGTTGAACGCGGAGAGCGGGTACTTGGCCAGGCGCAAACCGCAGGCACCGAGATGATGCGAATTGCCCGCATGGAGCAGATGGAGGTTGTTGTGGATGTTAATGAAAACGACATTGTAAATGTTAGCCTTTCTGATACAACTACTATAGAAATTGACGCCTACCCTAACCGTTCGTTTGAAGGCGTAGTTACCGAGATTGCTAATTCAGCTGAAATTGCAGGCACCGGATCGGCTGATCAGGTAACCAATTATAAGGTGAAAATCAGAATAACAACTCCTCACAATCTCGACCAGGCCGGTTCTGAATTTATGGCAATGAATGTGAGTGAAGGTTCATCAACCGATGACTCTCCAAGCTTTAAACCGGGAATGTCTGCCAATGTGGATATTCGCACAAATACTGCTTATGATGTTGTTTCCATTCCAATTCAGGCTGTAACAGTGCGCGATTTTTCGCGGATGGCGCAAGCAGACACCACGAATGGATCAACCAGCCGATCTTCACGTGGAAGGAGTGAAGATTTCAGACGTGTGGTTTTTGTGAATGATGAAGGTACCGCAAGACAGACTGAAGTGACTACTGGCATCAGTGATAACAGCCACATTCAAATTATGAGTGGTATCGAGGCAGGCTCTGAGGTTGTTACCGGAAGCTTCCGTGTTCTGTCCAGAGAGCTTGAGGATGGAGATAAAATCACCGTTTCGAACCGAAACTGATAACGAAAATTTCTAAGAGGTAATCAGGCCATGCCAAAAAAAATTATAGAAATACGGGATCTGAAGCGGCACTACAAAATGGGACAAACCATTGTGCGGGCGCTTGACGGTGTAACATTTGATATTGCAGAAAATGAATACATCGCAATTATGGGACCATCAGGTTCCGGTAAATCAACTTTGATGAACCTTATCGGTTGCCTCGATTCACCAACAGATGGCGAATACATTTTGAATGGCCACCGGGTTAGCGACCTCGATGATTCAGAGCTTGCACAGATCAGAAACCGCGAAATTGGCTTTGTTTTCCAGACATTTAATCTTTTACCACGAACCGACTGCCTCAGCAACGTGGAATTACCACTGATTTACTCCGGTGTGAAGAGTAAGGCTCGAAAAGAAAAAGCATCAGAAACTCTTACGAAAGTTGGTTTGGGTGACCGAATGGATCACAAACCAAATGAACTTTCCGGTGGCCAGCGACAGCGTGTGGCCATTGCAAGAGCGCTGGTTAACGATCCCTCCATTTTACTTGCTGATGAACCTACCGGAAACCTCGACAGTAAAACCGGCGATGAAATCATGCTTCTGTTTGAAGAGCTCTATCGCTCGGGCAATACCATTATTCTGGTAACCCATGAGAATGACATTGCAAACTATGCCAGGCGTGTAATCAGGTTGCGCGACGGTAAAATTGAGGTTGATGAAAAAATTCAAAACCCAACCCTTGCCAATAATGATCTCGAAGCTATAGCTGTTTAAGCTTTGGCAGTAAGATTTCAGAATAGCAGGAACTTGCGAACCTGTATTTCTGAACTGGGTATGATTAATCCGATTCATTAACCGGCTTTTGGATTTACACAGGCCGGTGAATCAATTTAACTCTTCTAATAAGTGCCAATGGCTGAACCAAGAAGCAGCTTCAGTTGTTTATCTTTTCATGAAAAAGCAAAGAACAGATTTTGATGTGATTTTGGCGGGAGCCGGTATGGGCGGGATGACAGCCGCATCTCTGCTTGCTAATTCCGGCTATAAGGTTTTGGTACTCGAAAAAGCGCACGTAACAGGCGGTTGCAGCTCTTCTTACTACAGAAAAGGGTATATCTTTGAATCAGGGGCCACAACGCTTATCGGTTTCGATGAGAATCAGCCCCTGCGAATGCTGGAAGACACACTTGGTATCTCACTCCCCAAAGAAGCCATTGTTCCGTCCATGAGCGTTTACATGGGCAATAAAACGGTTACCCGATGGCAGGGGCGTGATGAGTGGGTAGATGAGGTTACGGGTCAATTTGGCGAACCGGCAGAGCAAAAAGCATTCTGGAAGCTGGCTTTTGATATTTCAGAGGTGGTTTGGAAAGTATCGGGCAGGAATAATTTTTTCCCCCCGGTTGATACATATGACTGGCTGCAGCTCCTGAAAAATAACCCCCGTGATGTATGGGTGCTGCCATATGCTCTGAAATCCGTTAAAAATACAGCAACTGATATTGGGATTTCTAATCCTGAGTTTTTCAGATTTCTGGACGAACAGCTCATTATCTCTGCTCAAGCAGATTCAGTGAACACGCCTTTTCTTTTTGGAGCACCGGCAATCACCTACACCAACTACACGAACTACTATGTACCGGGCGGGCTTCATCAAATGGTAAAAACTCTTGAAGATTTCCTGAAAGAGAGAGGTTCGGAAATCCACACCAAAGAGGGTGTGAAAAGTATCGACAGAGAAGGTGGGGGATTTAACGTAATAAGCACAAAAGGCAAAGCATACACGGCAAAAGCGGTAGTTTCAAATATTCCGGTCTGGAATATGCCAGACTATACCGCCGGCAGGATTGCGGACTATTTCAGAAAAGAATCGGCAAAATATGAGGAAGCCTGGGGAGCTTTCACTTTAGGTGTTGTAACAGACGATGTCTACGATGAAGAGATGACGTTGCATCACCAAATTCATATTAGTGAAACTGAAAAAACAGCAGGATTGGATTCTCATTCAGTATTTGTTTCTATGTCGAAACGAGGAGATACCGCACGGGCTGAAGAAGGCACGAGAGTACTGAATATATCAACACACACCAAGCCTGAATTTTGGTTTGAGCAAAATGGGGACTACGAATCCCTGAAGCTAAATGTTCAGAACAGAATTATCGCCATTCTCAAAGAGAAGCTGCCCGGTTTTGACAGGGCAGAAATTAAACTCTGTTTTTCTGCCACACCGGTTAGTTGGAGTAATTGGGTGTATCGCAAAAAGGGCAGGGTGGGAGGTATTCCTCAGAGTATGAGCCGCTCCCTGCTCGACTGGACGCCAAACAAAACCCCATTTCCCGGCCTCTATCTCTGTGGCGATACAGTTTTCCCCGGACAGGGTATTCCGGGCGTAACTTTAAGCGGATTTAACGTATATTATAGGCTTGAAAAATATTTAAAAAATCTCTCGAATCATTGAATTACCAAGGCGATAATTATCAACCCAACACGCAATTCTCCATTTTTCCTCCGGCAGTAAAGCATCTGCTTATAGTAAATCTGTTGGTATTTGTGGCACTCAGTAACCCGATGCTTTACAGATTGCTGATGGAGTTCGGCGCACTTTGGCCTATTGGCTCCGGCTTGTTTATACCTACCCAGCTGGTAACCTACATGTTTCTTCATGCAGGCTTCGGGCATATTATTTTTAACCTCTTTGCGCTATGGATTTTTGGGCAGGGAATTGAAAATTTCTGGGGCACAAAGCGGTTTGCCACCTATTACTTTTTAACCGGTATAGGTGCAGCACTAATTCACATGTGGATTGGTGGTACAGGTGCACCTACGGTGGGGGCATCAGGCGCAGTGTATGGCATTCTGCTTGCGTTTGGTATGATGTTTCCCGACAGATATATTATGCTATTAATTCCTCCAATACCGATTAAAGCCAAATACTTTGTGGCTATCTTTGGAGTATTTGAGCTGGTTTCCGGTTTGATGCGGCCCGACAGTGGTATCGCGCATTTTGCCCACCTTGGCGGAATGGTAGTAGGTTACATTTTGATAAAATACTGGGGCCTGAAAGGAGAAAATCACTATTAGATAATGCAAGGCATGTATCAGCAAGACTCTTTTCGCAGTGCATTTAAACGCGGCTTTCAGCGGATGCCGCTTATTATTCGTACAATCATCGCCATAAATGTTATTGTTTTTATTTTTCAGGCAATTTTTGGAAATATCCAAGTTGGAGGGCAGCCCTTAAACCGCCATATTGTATACTATCTTGCCTTTGACCCATCTCTGGGAACTGCTATAACACAACCCTGGCGGCTGATTACCTACATGTTTTTGCATGGCGGCGGTTTTCACTTACTATTCAACATGCTTTGGTTGTGGTGGATGGGACGTTCCGTGGAAGAAGCTGTAGGTCCGCGAACATTTGCCGTTCTGTTTTTCGGTGCTGGTATTGGTGGTGCCTTTTTCCATATTGCTTTTTCTTTTCTATATGGAACAACTTTTGTAATTGGAGCTTCAGGTGCGGTTTTTGGAGTGATGGTTGCCTTTGCATACATGTTTCCCAGGGCGCCAATTATGCTGATATTTCTGCCCCCTATTGAAGCACGATTTGTAGTTGCCGGCCTTATAGCTTTTAATGTACTGTTTATAGGTTCGGGAGATGGTGTGGCTAGGCTTGTTCATCTCGGTGGGGCAGGCATTGGTTATCTTTTGATAAAAGCCCACTACGGAGGGCACGATCTTTCAAAATATGTACGGCCCATTGAGCGGCTATGGAAAGAGTCACCCAAAAAGAAAGAGAAAAAATCCAGGCCAAAAAACAAGAAGATGTATAACGTCAGCGATGTAGAAATAGTAGAAGAAACCGATCAAACCGAACTGGATGCCATTCTTGAAAAGATCTCAAAAAGCGGCTACGATGGCCTTACAGCAGAAGAGAAGAAGAAGTTATTTGAACTGAGTAAGAGAAATTAAGTATGCAATTTATCTTTTGTTTAGGCTTAAAAATTCCAAGCATTAAATTCCTATTTCCAAATATCTTCACTCAGAGTTAGAAGGCAAGCATATAGGATCGGACGTATCAATTTGCGAGGGATTGTAGATTGATGGTGAAAAAGTTAAGAATGGATATATCCAATATTGAAAATTGTTAGCATTTTGTTAAATCATCTGGATCTTTGGGGCTAAATTATATTGAAGCAAATGAATCACTTAGTAAAAAGGATTTTCTGTGTAGAATTTAATTTGCAGAAAAGAAGCAAAGGAATCTAAATATTGGTTGAAGTTGTTACATACAATGAACAATGAGTTCAAGAAAGATATAAATGAATTACAAAAAGAGGTTGATGTGTTAAAACGCGTTATCTCATCAATCATTAGCAACAGAAATAAACAGTTTCTAAATCCTTGGAATTCGGAAATTGAATTTAGGTGTTTTTAACGTAGAATTTCATAAAGATCAATCACAAAGTATAATCACTTAATATAAATCATGGCCCTCATTCAAAGAAGAAAATCAATTCCAGTAACTATTGGCGATGTAACTGTTGGTGGTGGCAATCCTATTGTAGTGCAGTCTATGACGAATACCGATACCGCTGATATTGATGAAACTGTTGAGCAGATTGATCATCTGAATAAAGCGGGTTCTGAGCTTGTGCGCATAACTGTAAACAATGATGCTGCAGCAAAGGCGGTTCCATATATCAAGGAGAAGCTCATCAATCGGGGTGTTACTGTGCCTATCATCGGGGATTTTCATTATAACGGGCATGTTTTACTTACAAAGTATCCCGATATGGCAAAATCTCTGGCCAAGTTTCGGATTAATCCTGGAAACACCGGTACCAAAACACGAGATGAAAACTTTTGTACAATAGTTGAGCAAGCTATTACATATGATAAACCCGTTCGTATTGGTGTAAACTGGGGTTCTCTTGATCAGCAGCTGCTTGCACAATATATGGATGAAAATAATGCCCGCAAGGCGCCGAAATCATCCAAAGAAGTGATGCTTGATACCATGATCGAAAGCGCCCGCCGTTCTACTGAACTGGCGGAAGATGTTGGGCTGCCATCAGATAAAATTATTGTAAGCTGCAAAATGAGCGGAGTGCAGGATCTGATTACCGTTTACAAGCGGGTAGCGGATGTTATTCCCTACTCACTACACCTTGGCCTTACCGAAGCGGGAATGGGCATGAAGGGGACTGTAGCCAGCTCGGTAGCACTTGCCGTGCTTTTGCAAGAAGGTATTGGGGATACAATCCGTGTATCACTCACGCCAATGCCGGGAGCCGACAGGGCAGAAGAAGTTCGTATTTGCCAGCAGATTTTGCAATCTCTCGGTATTCGCAGTTTTATTCCACAGGTAACATCCTGCCCGGGTTGCGGCCGCACTAAAAGTACCTATTTCCAGGAGTTGGCCGACGAAATTCAAAACCATATTGTAGAGATGATGCCAATTTGGAGAGAGATCTATCCCGGAGTAGAGGAGATGGATGTGGCCGTAATGGGCTGTGTAGTGAATGGCCCGGGAGAGTCGAGACATGCCAACATTGGTATTTCGCTGCCCGGAACATTCGAAGAGCCAAAGGCGCCTGTATATGTTGACGGCGAACACCACAGTACACTTCGCGGAGATAATATTGGCGCTGAGTTCAGAAAAATGCTCGAAGATTACATTCAGAAAAACTACGGAAAGAAAGATAGTACGGCCGTTCAATAAGCTGTCTCAAATCTCAGATTAAGAGAAAAATAAACAGCCTGAAGAGCTATATGTAAGCAGTTACATTACCATTTCAGAATGTGTTTGTTCAAAATTGAGAGCCAGGCAGTCCCCGAATTTGCCTTAGCACCATTCAATCAAAGATTTTATTGATAAGATGTTGACTAAAATGTCTTTTTTTCTGATATTGTTGTAAGCGCTTACATTAATAAGCGTTTGAATAATTTATAAATTATTGAATTACAATTAGTTACAAATTTAACAAGTTAGGAGTAAGGAAATGAAAAAATATTTAATGATTCTCTTCGCGATGTTTGTAGGTCTTGCGATGATCTCTTGCAGCGATGACAGTGTAAGCATTATCGAGGTGCCTGAAGAAGAAGAACCAGAAGGTTTTATCTATTCTATCAATTTTAATGTTGAAGGCGGAGGCACCTTTACGTTCTCTGTAGATATGGACGGAGCAACCATTGAAGGTGAAGATTTACCAGATGATTTTGATGGTGATGTTCTGGAATTTGATCCGGAATCACACGAAGTGTTTATCGCGGGTTCTATGGTGGGTTGGCCAGAGCCAGGCTCTGAGAGATCTCTGAGATTAACACGTGCAGGTTCAAGTGGCGGAAGTATCCCTGCAGGTAATGCTGAATTCAAGTTCTTCATTGTGATTGATCAGCAGCCTTCATGGGGCTTTGGTGAATGGGAAGGAAATCCTAACCGAAGAACTGAAGTTACCAGTGGCGGTACATTTTCAGCAGATTGGGGTGATCAACCAGAAGTAGAAGATCCTGAAGGTGATTTTCCTGAGTCACTATTCTTAGCTGGTAATTTCCAGGAAGTAAGTGGATATGGCTCAGATTGGTCACCAGACGTAGGGCCGCAGATTCCAGCACTTGATACAGGTATTTATGACGGCTACGTATTCTTCGCAGAAGATGGTGCCGAATTTAAGCTTGTAAAGGGCGATGACTGGGGCGCAGGTGACTTTGGTGGCGCAGATGGAGTACTCACTGATGGTGGAGACAACATCGTTGCAGGTGATGCCGGATATACGAGAGTACATGTTAATGCTGTTGAAATGACTTATTCACTCACCAATACTGTTTGGGGTATTATAGGCGATGCAACTCCGGGCGGATGGGATGAAAGTACAGAAATGGACTTTGACGAAGAGAGCAAAACATGGACTATCACTGTTGATTTGAACGACGGGGAAATGAAGTTCCGTGCTAACGACTCATGGGATATCAACGTGGGCGATAATGATGGAGACGGAACTCTGCAAAATGATGGTGGTAATATTGCTGTAGATGCAGGTAATTACACAATTACACTTGATCTTAACGGTACCGAGTGGACATATACCGTAGAAGCTAATTAAAATTCATGTGGTTATGAATTGAGGCCCGCTCACATGAACCTGTGGGCGGGTTTTTTTATACGTACAAACCAAAAAAATCACTTGACTTACATTAACTTAGTGCTCATTCTTTTTGAGTGAACACTTGCATAAATATAACTCAATTAATCAGGCTGGCCACACAATAAGATCAAGCCGAGTGCAGTACAAGTAACACTAAACGAAAACGAGTAGCAGTTTGCCTAAAACCATATACGATATTGCAAAAGAAGCTGGCGTGAGTATTGCAACTGTATCGAGAGTGTTTAACAGCTCGAACAGTGTTAAAGAGTCAACCCGCGAAAAGATTCTTAAGATTGCAGACGATCTGGGATATCATCCACAGGCCTATGCTCAGGGGCTGGCCAGTAAAAAAAAGAACAGTATTATGCTTCTTGTACCTGTGATGTCGAACTATTTTTTTACGGAGATTCTTCGCGGCACGCAGGATGTTCTTGCAGATGAAAACATTGAGCTCACTATTTTAAACATCAATCAGGAAAAAGGCGTGTTTCGTCAGGTTGAACAGATAATTAAACGTCAATGGGCGGATGGTTACCTTCTTGTTTCACTGCATTTGTCACAACAAGAACTTCAAAAACTGAAGCGATATAAAGTACCTATAAGCCTTCTTGATGACCATTCCACCCACTTCGATTCTGTAAGTTTTAATAACGAACAAGGAGGTTACACAGCCACAAAATATCTGCTGAATAAAGGTTATAAAAGGATTGTTTTTCTTTCAGGAAGTAAAGAAGCCTTACCCAATAAAGAGCGGTATAAAGGGTATAAAAAAGCACTCGCTGAGTTCAAGATTAAACCTGATGAGAGTTTATACATTACTGGTGATTCTATGGACAGAGACGGTTTTACAGAGAAAAACGGGTATGAGGCAATGTGTAAGATTATCAGCCTCGATGAACCTGGCGAAGCCATATTCTGCACATCTGATATTAAAGCTGTTGGGGCGCTAAAAGCGATGAATGATGCCAACGTAAGGATTCCGCTTATTAGCTATGATGACTTATCCATTTCAGAATACATCGGCCTTTCAACGATCTCACAACCCATGTACAAAATGGGGTGTCAGGCAACAAGGCACCTTCTCAATCGTATTGATAATTACGATATAATTATTTGTGACCATATCCACAATCCGGAGCTTATCATCCGTAACTCCTCCGAAATTTGACACCGACAACCATACTTCTATGAGAATTCTGCAACACCTACTTTCCTTATTCTTCACGTTTTTTCTGGCTCAATCTCTTTCTGCGCAGGTCATTGAAACCATTCCTGTATTTCCAACGGAAGAAGAACCATTAACCATAATTTTTGATGCTACCCAGGCAGATCGCAGCGATCTTATTGGGTTCACTGGCGATGTTTATGCACATACAGGTGTGATCATATCCGAGCAGGACAGAAACACAGGAACCTGGAGTTATGTGAAAACCGGATGGGGAGAAAATACCCCTGAAACCCGTCTCGAAAGCCTTGGAGATAATCGCTGGCAGCTCGAAATTGAAAATATTCGGGAATATTATGGCGTGCCCGCATCTAACAGAATCTACCAGATTGCTATTTTGTTCAGAAGTGCAGATACCAGCCGGCAGACCGAAGATCTTTTTATCGATATTTTCGAAGATGAACTTTTGGTCAGGTTTTCGCGTCCCTCTGTGTCACCACCAAATCCATTTTTTGCTGAACTCAATAGTGATGTAACTTTTGAAGTGGTTGGCAGTTCGCCGGATGGTACTCTTGCATCTATTACTCTTTTTCAGGGAATGGAAGAGATCGCATCTGTTACAAACAGTGATACTCTTCGATATGACTATACGGTAACGAGCACCGGCCGTACCGACTTTCGTGCCGTAGCTGAAGATGCTGCAGGGGATATGGTTCAAGACGAACTCTACATCATCGTAAATCCGGAGGTTACAGAGCAGCAGCGCCCGCAAGGCATTGAGGATGGAATTACCTATCACGACAACGGTTCATCGGTTACGTTTTCGCTCTTTGCACCTTCGAAAGATTTCGTATATGTAATTGGAGATCATAGTGACTGGGAAGTTCGGGAAGAGTTTTTTATGAAGCGGGATTTTGCCCGGAGTGATAGCGTTCACTACTGGCTAACTATCGATAATTTTACACCAGGCGAGGTTTACCGTTTTCAGTATTTAATTGATGGTGAAATCCGAACAGCCGATCTATTTTCTGAACTTGTACTGCATCCTTCACGCGATCAACAGATTTCATCATCTGTTTTTCCCGATATGCCTCCATATCCACAAGGGTTAACTACTGAATATGTAACCGTTATCCATCCAGGAAGAGAAGCTTACGAGTGGCAGGTTACCGATTTTCAGCGTCCACCGGTTGATGAACTGGTAGTATATGAACTGCTATTGCGCGATTTTGTGGACCATAGCACGTTCGAAACTCTCCGCGATACACTTGGTTATCTGGAAAGAATGGGTGTAAATGTGGTAGAATTGATGCCTGTTCAGGAGTTTGATGGCAATCTGAGCTGGGGCTATAATCCCGTATTTCACGGAGCACTGGACAAGTCGTACGGTACGCGAAGAATGTTTAAAGAATTTGTTGATGAAGCACACAGGCGAGGTATGGCAGTAGTGATTGATGTGGTATATAACCATGCTCAGGATGATTCTCCCCTGATTCGAACATTTGGCACAAACCGGGTTGGTTCCAACACCGCATTTAGTGCCGGGAATCCTTTATTAGGGCCCGGGCATGCATACAACGTTTTTTTTCATCTGAATCACGATCATCCCTACATAAAATACTGGGTTGACCGGATGAATCGTTACTGGCTGCAAACCTACAATGTTGATGGTTTTAGGTTTGATCTGACGAAAGGATTTGCATCAAATGTAAACAACCAGGCACTGCTTGATGGGAACAACCCGCGCCGTATTGCGAACCTAAAACGCATGTATGATGTAATCAGAGAGTATGATGAGGATGCGTATATCATTCTGGAGCACTTTGCTGCGAACAGTGAAGAGCGTGAGCTCGAACAGCATGGTATGCTGCTATGGGGCAATCATAACTTTAACTATTCTGAAGCTGTAATGGGCTGGAATCAGGGGGGTAATTCAGATATGTCGGGTATCTACTTTGGCAACCGGGGTTTTGAAAATCCTCACCTCATTGGTTACATGGAGAGCCACGATGAACAGTGGCTGATGCACAAAGCGGCCAATTTTGGAAATCAAAGTAATCCGGATTACGATGTACGCGAGCTGGATGTGGCACTCCAGCGAATGAAACTTGCGGCAACTTTCTTCTTCACAATACCGGGGCCTAAAATGCTGTGGCAATTTGGGGAATTGGGATATGGTTACGCTGATGGTGAATGCGTAAAACCGGGTGATGGAAGCAACGGCGACTGCCGCCCTGAAGATCCCGGCCGAACCGCAGAAAAACCGGTACGATGGGAGTACTATGATGAAGAAAACCGAAACCGTGTATACCGATCGTACGGTGAATTAACAAGATTACGGCGATCAAGCCCTGTTTTTACAAGCAGAGATACAGAGTTTACATCACAGCTGCGCGGTGAAACCAAATGGATTCGTCTTGAGCATTCAGATATGAATGCAGTTGTTATTGGTAACTTTGGGGTGGTTGAAAATGAAATGAGTGTTGAATTTCCGCATGATGGGGAGTGGTTTGAATTTGTAACGGGAACTTCTGAAACGATTTCAGGCGGAATGACGGACTTTTTCCTGGCTCCTGGTGAGTTTAGAATCTACACATCGGAGCGTGTGGAACCTGCTGAAACGAATGTATTTTTTCCGGTTGGTGAAGATGGTTTTGGCTCGGTACCCGAAGAGTTCAGGCTGAATTCAAACTATCCAAATCCTTTTAATCCTACTACGAATATTGAGTATGAAGTGCCAAGAGAGGCTTCACTTTCTATTCGTGTGTATGATATGCTTGGCAGAGAAGTAGCCACGCTGGTTAATGATGATGCTCACCGGCCCGGAAGATTTACCGTAACATTCGACGGAAGTTCACTAAGCAGCGGAGTGTACATCGCACGGCTTGTGAGCGGGAGTACATCCTCCATCGAAAAAATGACACTGATTAAGTAGCGTGAGTTTGATATATATTCTTTGAATTTAACAACCAGAAAGTCCCCTTCCGCCTCAGACGGATTGGGATTTAGAGGTGGTTGAAAACAGGCTTATGAACAAAATCTAAAGTTAGAATTAGGTATTGAGACTTAGCCTCATTTATAGAGAAAGCCAGGGAAATTTCCTGAAATCCGGTTTACGTTTTTCCAGGAACGCATTTCGGCCTTCCTCGGCCTCTTCAGTCATGTATGCAAGCCGAGTAGCTTCACCGGAGAATACTTGTTGGCCAACCATTCCATCATCTACAAGGTTAAACGCAAATTTTATCATTCTAATCGCCGTTGGGCTCTTCCCGAGAATCTCCTGAGCCCATTCAAATGCCGTTTCTTCAAGTTCATCATGCGGTACAACTGCATTCACCATGCCCATTTCGTATGCATCCTGAGCTGAATAATCTCTTCCAAGAAAGAAAATTTCACGCGCCCGTTTTTGCCCAACCTGACGTGCGAGCAGGGCAGAGCCAAAACCACCGTCGAAACTTGCTACATCAGCATCGGTCTGTTTAAAAATACCGTGCTCTTTGCTGGCAAGTGTTATGTCACAAACAACATGCAGGCTGTGGCCGCCGCCAACTGCCCAGCCGGGAACCACACAAATAACAACTTTGCTCATAAACCGAATCAATCGTTGAATATCAAGAACATTGAGGCGCTGAATGCCATCCGTTCCTTCGTAACCTTTTGCCCCGCGCACGTTTTGATCTCCGCCTGAACAAAATGCCCAGCCGCCATCTTTTGGCGATGGACCTTCACCCGATAGAAGTATAACGCCGATAGAGGTATCCTCTCGGGCATCGATTAATGCTTCCTCAAGTTCGTAGAGTGTTTTTGGGCGGAAGGCATTGCGAACTTCAGGACGGTTGAACGCAATTCGTGCAACACCGTCACGTTTCTTAAATGTAATATCTTCAAATTCTTTAACGGTTTTCCAGGTACTCATAAATTCGATTTTTTAGGTTGGTTGCTTTCGATTAATGTATCAAAGATCTCAGTTAATGTGAAAAGGAGGTAACGGTATCTTTAATAATACGTACAACTTCCAATGGCTTATCAGTATGCACACGATGTCCGGCTTCCCCGATGATGTGATGTTGAAAATTGACTGATTGATCTGCAATCTCTTTCTGAAGCTGAACATATTTTGTGTCAAAACTACCACTGATTAAATGAACGGGTAAATCTAACGGCAGATTTTTGTTAACAGCGGGTATTACTCCGGCACCAAATTCTCTGAGGGATCGGGCCATTAATGCCGGAACTTGCGCCCTCATGATCGATTCATAAATCTCAGCAGCTTTTGCCGGTGTGTTAGCAAAGAGGGGCATTTTCACCCATTCATCAATAAAATCAGTAAACCCATTTTCGAGTGCATCAGCTCTTTCTGCATCCAGTAACCGGCGTTTTTTTCGTTGATTCTCCTCGTTTATACCACAATGCGCACTTTCAATAATTGCGCCTTTGAAATTACCGGGGGAATTTGAAATCAGCTGAAATGCCAGCCTGCCGCCCATGCTGTATCCGTAGATAAAAAGATTAGAAAATGAGAGCCTCTCTAACAGAGATTGAAGTTGTTTGATTTGATTTTGTGCGGAAAGAATACCATCTGTATCAGGAGTTTCTGTGCGCCCGTGGCCGGCAAGGTCGATTGTAATGGGGTTGCAAAACGATTTGAGTGTTTCAAGCAGTGGATTAAAAACATCAGCAGATCCCATAAATCCGTGAAGCATCAACAGGTACGGAAAATCACTGTTCGATTTGTGAATTGTGCAACTATATTTCACAGAATCTGCAATGAGTTGAATCATTTTAAAGCGATTCTCTGAGGTTCATACTGGCTGCTGCATCTGTAACGCATTCCACTATGGTTGAATTTTTCATCGACTGAAGGTTCAGGGCATCCAATTCCTCTAATCGTTCAACCCGCATATATGGCAGTTTCGAAGCATTTGCCAGAAACTGAATATCCACATCCTGAGGCGTGAGGAAGTACTCTTCAAATAGGTGAGCTTTTTCCAGATCTTTCAGCATCTTATAAACCGGCAGCATATTAAAGATTGTACCGCCACCATTGTTAATCACAACGGCAACTACCGGATTTGGAAGCTGTTTAAGTGAAAATAGCGCATTGCTATCATGAAGAAAGGCAAGGTCTCCTATGAAACAACAAACCGGTTTTGAAGATGAAAGCGCAACTCCTGCAGCAGTTGACAGAATGCCGTCTATACCCGCTGCACCCCGGTTTACAAACTGATGTTTTAATGGAAACCCAAATTGTGCCATATCCCTGACAGGGTATGAGTTGGATAGCATCACATTCCAGTTTTTCGGCAATTTTTTTGATATGGAATTGAAAATGTGGCCATCTGTCAGTTTTACGCTGTTTTTCAGAAATGTTTCAAGCCGGTCAGCCGCGGAATCATTGCGTGTCTGCCAACTCTTTAACCATTTTCCCGAACTGTGTGCCTTAATTTGCTGAATGTCAAAAAAATCATTTGAATTCAATACAATGCGGTTTTGAATTTTTTTGAAATGGTCTTGCCAGGTGTCTCTCCCCAAAAACTGGATAATCGGTACATCATCCCAATGTTCAATGGCAGAAAGTATAGGTTTTGTGAAGGGTTGATCGCCAAAATGCAGAATAAGGTCAGGTTTCAGCTCTTTCTGATGTACCCCGTTTCTGAGGAGAGAATCGAATCGATCAATGATGTGATCATCAGAAATTGAGCTTCCCGGTTCTGCAATTACCGGGCAGTTCAGCAGGTTGCTAAGTTCGGTAAGCTGATGATTTAATGCCGATTGTGGATTCGAAGGCCCGGCGATAATGAGAATTTTTTCAGACTGATTGATCATTTTCGTCAACTCTTCATCCGGATGTATTGTGGCTGAGGAGGTATTAACTGGATCAGCTTTTTTTTTATGATTGTCGAAACCTCTGATCACTTCATTTAACAGAACAGAGGTTGGCTCGAGCGGCTTTCTGAATGGCAAATTGATATGTGCTGCCCCACCTTTTTTTATAGAGCTTTCAACTGCTTGCCTGGATAACAACTTCAGGCGGGCAATATCATCATATTCAAGGGCAGGTTCACCTGCTTCATGAAAAAATACCGCTTGATCTCCAAAAATCTTGATTTGGTCAACTGTTTGAGAACTGCCAATTCCCCGAAGGTTTGGCGGGCGATCAGCTGATAAAATGATCATAGGTGTACCCGACTCTTTCGCTTCCGTTACAGCCGGCATATAGTTTGCCACAGCTGTACCTGAGGTACAAATCAATGCAGCAGGCGAGCCGCTTTCTTTGCCGATACCAAGCGCCATAAATGCCGCAGAACGTTCATCAAGAACAACTTTTTTGGTGAGGCCGGGATGCATTGCAGCAGCAAGTGTGAGAGGTGTAGAACGTGATCCGGGCGAAATAACCGCATGTTTTACACCCGAATGATAGAGGGCATCGATAAAATAGGCAGCCCTTTGCAATGGATTATGCATACTCTTCGTCTAGCCTGTTTAGAGCATCAAGTAGGGGAGTAAATTTCATGAGAGTCTCTTTCCACTCTTTAGCGGGGTCTGAATCGGCTACGATGCCACAACCAGCATAAAGTGTAGCGCTGTTATCATGAAGAAGCGCGCTGCGAATAGCAACTGCGAACTCTCCGCAGCCAGTCAGGTTAAACCAACCAACAGGAGCTGCATACCAACCTCGGTCAATCTGTTCTATTTCGTGGATATGAGGAACCGCCTGCTTTTTTGGATAACCGCCAACAGCCGGGGTTGGGTGCAGCTCACTGATAAGTTCGTGAATCTGAACCCCCTCTTTGATGGAGGCTTTAATTGGAGTAAAGAGGTGCTGAACATTATGCAACTTTTTTATTTTTGGCTGCCGTGGATGTTCAATACGGTAGCTGAATTTCTCAAGACTGTCGCCAATAGATTGAACTACAAACTGATGCTCATCGCGGTCTTTCTTGCTTTTCAATAAGCTGTGTGCAAGGGATGCATCCTCAAGGGCACTTCGTCCGCGTGAGATACTGCCTGCAAGCCCTTCAGTTGAAAATTCACCATCACGGAAAGAAGCCAACCGTTCAGGCGTTGCTCCTATGAATGATGTATCAGCATCTTTCTGAATTAAAAAGTTGTAGCAGTCAGGGTAGGATTCACGTAAATGATGAGCCAGTACAGTAGGCTTCAGCTTACACCGGGATTGAAGTTTAAGCTGCCTCGCCAGTACAATTTTCTCAAATGTGCCTTTTGCAATTTCATTTCGGGCAATTTCAACTCTTTCAATCCACTTGCTGCGATCTTCCGGTTGTTGAAGGGTACATAGAATGTTGTTACGAAATACTTTTTCACGCTCTGAATGGTTCAGTTCACCTGCAAGATTTAAAAAGTCTGTGATGCGGAAAATTACCTCCTGGTAAATATCATCGGCGGTTCGGTTCTCTTTTTCAAAAACAAGAGTGAGTAGATGCAGATGCCCAATTTCGATTAGCATCCACTCGGGGAGAACAAACCGCGCTGCGCCAAAATTTTTCCATACGTTACCCACGTTATGGTCGCTAAATGAGTAACCGCCCAGAAAAAGAGGGCCGGCCATGGCATGTTTGTACGATGTGTATGCTTCTATCTCTTTTTTTAGCTGAATAGTTTGCCGGGAAATTTCACTGAACCGATCTGTACCGGTTGCTTTAAGTTCGCGTATTTTGCCAGCGGCTGAAATTGATATGGAATTGTCAGGGTGGTTCCAGTAAAATTTTTCCTCGTAATCATGTTTTATTTCAAGCGCTGCAAGAGGATCAATACCGGCTATTGGTAATGTAATAGACAGGAGGGGTGAATCGGATACAGCTGCATTCTGAAGGAATTTTGTAAATGCCTGTGATTCAAGCGATTCAACAAATAGTGTAGGTGTTATGTCTTCGTTTTTGGTAAAGTTCATCTATAGAGCAATCATTATTTTCAATACTTTCAATAATAATTGAAAGTTAATAATTCCATCGCAAGAAATCTACTTATCTTTTTGCAGCGCAGCGGATAGGTGCAATCAGAAAAATTGTGGATTTGAATGGAAATTGATGATTTTACTCTGCATCATCAATTAAACCACTTTCAAACGGATTTTTTATTCCGTAATCGATGGGGTTAAACTCTGCCAGCTCAAAGAAATATTCCCATGCGAGCTTACTCTGCCCGTTCTTATTAACCCAGTTAGGATGGCTCTGTTTTATTAATCCCACTACCCGTTTTGCGTAGCTGAGGCGCTCATCAAAATCTTCGATTCGGGGAATGGCAGCAATCATCAGGTCGAGATTGTATCCGCAGTCGTAATCTTTTGGTTTACTCTGGTCTAAAAACATAATTCGATTTGTTAGCTAATTGTGTTGTCTAAATGTAAGGAGATTGTACTGTAAATGTATAAAGTTAATCCGGGCATTGAGTATGAAAAGATACCTCACCAGACATGGAGAAATATAGAAGAGTATTCATCGACTATTTGATTGTTTAGTTGAATTAAATGATTATTCTATAATCTCGGTACTTGTTGTAGGAGGCAGATCAAGCCATTTAGGGAGCCAAAAATTGCTATATTCAACCAAAGAAAAATGTAATATCATCAGTTAAACTTTTTATGATACACAATTCGATTATTGATGTAATTGGAAATACCCCTTTGGTTCGATTAAACAAGCTTGCAGAGGGACTCGATCTTACTGTAGCCGTTAAAGTAGAGTATTTAAACCCCGGTCAGAGTGTAAAAGATAGAATTGCCCTTAAGATGATTGACGATGCCGAAGAGAAGGGGCTCATTAAACCGGGGGGCACCATTATCGAGGGAACTTCAGGGAATACCGGAATGGGGCTGGCTCTGGTTGCGGCAGTTCGCGGTTACAAATGCATTTTTACAACCACCGATAAGCAGAGCAAAGAAAAGGTTGATTTGCTGAGGGCGCTTGGAGCTGAAGTTCAGGTTTGTCCAACAAATGTTGAGCCTGATGATCCCCGAAGCTACTACTCAGTTGCGCAGCGCCTGAGTGAGGAAATTCCCAACTCGTACTATCCCAATCAGTATGATAATTTGAGCAACACGCAAGCTCATTACGAAACCACCGGGCCAGAAATATGGGAACAGACAGAGGGTAAATTAACACACTATGTTGCAGGAATGGGCACAGGAGGTACTATATCAGGTGTGGGCAAATTTTTGAAAGAGAAAAACCCGGCAATTAAAGTTATCGGTGTGGATAGTGTAGGTTCTGTGTATAAGCACTATTTTGAAACGGGAAAGTTTGATAAAGATCAGATCAAACCATATGTAACAGAAGGGATAGGGGAAGACATTATACCCGGCACCATAGATTTCAGTGTGATTGATGATGTTGTGCAGGTGAATGATAAGAATGCTTTGGTAACCACGCGGAGACTTGCTCAGCAGGAGGGGTTGTTCATTGGCGGATCTTGCGGAGCTGCTGTTTATGGTGCTTTAGAATATGCACGTGAACAAAAACTTGGGAAAGAGGATTTGATGGTGGTAATTCTGCCCGATAGCGGTACCCGATACATATCAAAAATTTATAACGATGAGTGGATGAAACAGAAAAATTTCATCTGAACAAAAGCAAGAACTGATAAACTTAATTAAACAGCTATGAATCAGCCAAATAAACAAAAAAAGGGAAAGCCAATAGAGATTGAACTGAAAGAGGACGAGGCAACCGGAACCTATTCAAATCTTGTGATGATTACTCATTCACCGTCTGAATTTGTATTTGATTTCATCGCAATGATGCCGGCTGTTAAAAAAGCCAAAGTTGTGAAGCGTCTTGTACTTACACCAGACCATGCCAAACGCCTTGCCAATGCTCTAAATGAAAACGTAAGAAAATATGAAGCAGAGCACGGCCCAATTACAATCAAAGAGAAGTTCGATATCCCGTTCAACTACCGTGGGCCAAAGCCTGAGGCGTAAGTTGAATTGATTTCATGCTTCCGAAGCCGTTCCTGCTTTAAAAACCGTACTTCGTAAAAGGCACCATTCATCGCATGGCTGTGGCTGGCTTTGGTAGGCTTTTCCCCAACTGCTTTTCCCTACTTCTTCGTTACAATCAACAGAATTATACCAACCAAAAGGAAGAACGCATGCGGGAAAACCGCGGCAAACATGGGTGAAACGGTGCCGGCAGCACCGAAGGGTTCGATAACTTTTATCATGGCCAGATAGATGAAACTTATACCGAGCCCGGAGGCCAGATAAAATCCCTTCCCACCCTTTCGACGCTGAGCAGCCAGGGCAAAGCCAATCAGACAGACGATGATAATGGAGACCGGGTAGGCAATACGACCGAAAAGCTGAACTTTCGGCAGTTCAATTCCTCCTGCCCCAATTCGCTGAATGGATGCGATATACTCAAACGCTTCAGGATACGTAAGCTGATAAATATCTGATGTGCGGCGGGTTAAATCCCTTGGTAAAATGTTGATATCAAAAAACTCCCGTTCAGTATCAAATTCGGTTGTGGTGCCTTTTTCGAATGTCCGTACTTTAGCACGGTCTGTTATCCAGTTCGATGTGGAGTCAACCCACATCATTCGGTTAGCCTGCACAACACGGGTTATCATATCATCATTAAACTCAATCAGGTGCACTCTATAGCCAACATTCGCATTGGCATCGTAGAAGTTGATACTGAGAATGGTACTGTCAGAGTCCTGACGATAGATGCCGCCGCGATCAATTCTGTCGCCCGTACGGGAGAGATAACGCTGTTCAAACTCAATTCGCTCAGCGTTTGATGCTGGAATAACATAGGCATCAAGATAGCTTACTATTGCAGCAAGAAAAATTCCTATAAAGAGAAATGGCACCACGAGCCTGTAAAGGCTTACTCCTGACGCTTTGAGCGCGATGATCTCGAGCCGTTCGGTCATTTGGCCGGTAAGAAGAAGGCATGCTGTAAAAACCGCAACCGGAATTACCAGGCGGGTCATTTCAGGAATATAGTTGAGGTAATACTCTCCCCAGATCTCTGCAAGTGTAGCGCCTCGGTCTGCAAAATCATCACTGTTTTCTGAAAAGTCGATGAGAATAAAAATACAGATCAGTACCGCCAGCATGAAGAAGGTGATGGTAAGAATCCTGAAAAATATATAACGATCCAGCTTATTCATTTTTTCTCAACAGATTGGTAACTCGAAACGACGAGCTTACATGAAGCGTTAAAATCAGGCCAATGGTCAGATAAAATATGTTGATGCCCCACATACCCATAAAAGGTGAAATGATCATGCGGTCGGCAAATTTCTCACCCTGTATTATCGAAATAAAATAGATGGTTAACAGAACCGAGCTTATGATGGCTGCAAAACCGATGTTTCCTTTTCGGGTTAACATACCGATGGGTGCGCCAAGCAGAACAAATACAAAACAGGCGAACGGTATAGAGAGTTTTTTGTGGACTTCTACCATAAACTCAGCAATTCTGAAATCGCGCCAGCTAAGGCTCGATTTGAGGCTCTCAAGTTCCGGCCGGTAGCGATCAAACGCATTAATTGCCCTGTTCAGGGAAGAGCGTTGTGCGGTTATGTTATGGAGTAGATTAAGAGTTACAAATTGCGAATTGTGAATCTGGCTGGTATCGCGTAACGAGGCTTCGTTCATTTCAAAAATAGTGGTGGCATCATAAGAAAAGGGAGAATCCTCACTGCGCGAAATAGCATTCGAGAATTTTAGGAACTCATTCTGCTGCTCCTGCCTTAGGGTGTCAATCACTGCAAGCATGGCTTGTGCACTCATGGTGCGGTCAGTTCGGCTTCGTTGCTCAGGGTTTGAGCGTGAGAAAGAGAGATCAGACAGATCAAAACTCATCCTGTATTTATTGAATGTGCTCTTTTCGAGTGTTTCCCCGCGCCCCTGCCGGCCGGGGATGTATCGCAAGATTGAGCCATCAAGCAGAAAAAGAGAGAGTGTTATGTCATCAGGCGACTCAAGCCAGCCACTTCTTGCATTGATAATTGCCCGGTTACGGGTATCTGTAGGCTCCTGAAATACCCGAATATCGAACAGTGAATCAGTTTCATTGTCGATGTCTCTGATGAGAAAGTTAAACCCGTCAATATTGTCATAAAATGTTGCAGGCTGAAGATCAAAAGCCGGTTTCTGAGTACGTATATCGATAAATAGTGAGCGCGCTTTGTGGTTAGCTTCTGGTAAGATATAGTTGGAAAAATAAGCCGTAAACAGAAAAAGCAGAAAGCCGCAAAACAGAACCGGCAATATCAGTTTGATTGGATTGACACCCGCTGCTCGGATGGCGGTAAGTTCATTCCACTCAGAAAATTTACCAAAAGCGATCAACGTAGAAACCAAAACTGACATCGGTAGTGCCAAAACCACCATATAGGCCAGGTTGTTAAGTATCAGTTCTATGACAATCATTATTGGCAATCCTTTGCCAACCAGCTTATCCACATGCAGAATGAGGAACTGCATCAGCAGGATGAACATCACTGTAAAAAAGCAGAACAGGAACGGCCCTACATGCTTTTTAAGAAGATCTAGCTGAACGTGGTTTAACATCGATTTTGGAAATCTGCAGATTGATACTGTTTTTGAAAATTTGGACGGAAGATAAGATTTCTGTCTGACAACCATAACGCAATTGAAACGGTTCTATGCGGCAATAAAGCAGAAGTTTTATCGGTTAACACTTTCAACATAGTTAGTAATGCTTTATTATCCTTTTTACTTGGATATTTATCAGTTAAAATAACTATTTCCTATCGCAACATAGTTACGGCGTTAATCTTTTTTAAACCCCCGACAGTTATTACTCCGGTTGTTCAAGAATTTTCAGCTGCGTTAAAGTTAAAGTCTGTGTTTGAACTGCGTCGTTTTATTATTCTGTTGCTTGTTTCAGTGTTCATCATGCTGAGTTCAGGTACTTTATACGCTCAAAACGGGATTGAAGAGGAGGCTGTAGAAGCTTTAACTGATACCGTTCTGGCTCCCCCAAGCCCAGCTTTTCTGCGTGCATTCAGGCCTATACATGCAGAACTGATATCTGACCCATTTCTGCGATCTATCCCTGGCCTCTATTTTATTACACTGCCGCTTGAAGAGGTTGTGATTTCTACCCGTCCTGATGGAAGCTTTTTTATAGAAAAGAGAATTTCGGGGTTTCGATCCGGTGTAGCTACTTCCATGAGTTTTGAGGAGTACGCTGCCTTAAACCGAAAAAATGCGATGCGCGAAAACTGGGAACGGCTTGTTTTTGAAGCCAGGCAGAGAGAGGAAACACAACGCGGGCTTCTCGATTTCAGCCTGCAGATTCCGGGGGGCAGTCAGTCTGCTTTTACCACCATCTTTGGCAAACCTGAGGTGAATCTTCGGGTTAATGGCGTGGCACAGATGAATGTGGGTGCGTCGGTACAAAGGTCAGAAGACCCATCCCTGCCGCCGGATCAGCAGACCAGGGTTGATCCCACATTTGAGCAAAATCTTCAGCTTAACATTCAGGGAAATATCGGGGATAAACTGACGATTCAAACCGACTGGGACACCGAGCGAATGTTCGATTATCAAAACCGGCTGAATATCGTTTATCAGGGTTATGATGATGAAATCATCAAATCGATCGAAATGGGTAACGTGAGTATGAATACCGGTAACTCGTTAATTCGTGGCAGTGGGGCGTTGTTCGGGATTAAAAGTGTTGCCGAACTGGGTTCACTTCGGATAACATCGGTTATTTCGCAACAGGATGGTGAAAGCAATGTTGAAACCATTCGGGGCGGTTCGCAGGAGAGGGTCATTCAGCTTCGCCCGGCCGACTACAGTGACGACCGCCACTTCTTCCTGGATTTTTTCACTCGCCAGCAGTTCGAGAGTAGTATGGCAAATCCGCAGCAGTTGTCGCAAACGCTTCAGATCGCTGATGTGGAGATCTGGATTTTAAGAGAGAATATTCAGTCTGATGAGGGGGCACGCCTTGCTGTTGCGCTGGCTGGAAAAGGGGTAAATCAGCTGCCAGACGGTACGTTTGGCCCGCCGGATAACCGCCAGGATATTTTCCCTGCAGAGCTTCTGAATCAGTTCAGAGATCCTCAAGTGGGTATTTCTGCTTCGGATCTTGGTGTACAGGATTCCCGGAATTTCGAGGAGGGGTATTTTACGCTGCTACAGGAGGGGGTGGATTACACCATCAATACCATAACGGGATTTATTTCGCTGAGACGCTCTCTTGGCTCCCGTGAAGTTCTTGCTGTTGCCTACAATTACCGCGGGCCCGGGAACGAGCTTGTCAATGTTGGTGAGATTAACAGGGGCGGCGGCGATAGGATTTTTCTGAAGATGCTTAGGCCAAAGAATGTCTCAACCGATAATTTTCTCTTCCCGATTACCATGCGGAATATCTATTCCCTTGGCGTGACGAACATTACCCGCGAAAGCCTGGATATAGAGCTCCAGTTCACCGAAGAGAATGTGGCACGTAACAGGTTGCCGGGAAGGAATTCCACGCTTCTGCAGGATCTTGGTCTCGACCGTGTTGACTCACAGGGAGCGCTTGAGCCGGATAACCAGATCGATTTTGGAACAGGAACGCTCGATGCCCAGAACGGCCTTATTATTTTCCCCTACCTGGAACCGTTCGGAAACCGCATGAGGGAAGTACTCAAGGATTCGCCCGCTTCCGAGGAAGATATCAACCGGCTTGTGTACAGAGAGCTTTATACAGAACGGCAGCGAAATGCAGCTCAGAGTTCAAAAAACAGCTTCTACCAGTTTGCGGGTACATCGCGGGGTGGTGCTCAGGAAAATTTCAATCTTGGTATTGCACTTGTTGAAGGTTCTGTGCGGGTTTATGCCAATGGTTCGCTGCTTCAGGAGAATGTAGATTACCAGGTAGATTACTCTTTTGGAAGCATCACCATTTTAAATGACCGCTACACGGCGCCGGGGCAGGATATCCGCATTGAGTACGAAAACCAGTCTCTCACTTCCATTGAGCAGCGAACCTTTACAGGGTTACGGGCAGAGTACGGGGTTACCAATGACTTCACCTTAGGAGGCACGTTTTTCCGGTTTAGTGAGCGCCCGCTGGATGATAAAATCAGAATAGGTGATGAACCGATCAACAACTCTGTGTTCGGCCTGGATGCCAATGCCCGGTTCGAAACACCATTCATCACCCGTTTTCTCGACTCACTGCCACTTTTACAAACCCGCGAGCGGTCGGAGTTTACATTTAGCGGAGAGTTTGCACAGCTTAGGCCCGGAGTTTCTGAAACCCGCGCTGTGAGGCGAGCTATCCGTAATAATGAGCTTTTTCCTGATGAGGAGCAGGGGCTCTCTTTTCTTGATGATTTTGAGGGTGCAAGCATAAAAGTAAATCTGCTGAATGCCACACGATGGCATCTCGCAGCTGCTCCGGCGGCAGTACCAGGTTACGATCCCGACCGTGGTTTTTTTGAAGAGGACGATTTTCCCGGACAGCCGGTTAGCACCCAGCAGTCAAGGTTAGACAGGTCAGATCTTCGGTCAAAATTCTCCTGGTACACTATTCCAAGAAATATTTCTACCATTCTGGATAATGTTGAATTTACCCCTGAGTCCACACCTGTTCGTATAACTGACGTTTTTCCCGGCCGTGAAACACAAAATCCTCAGGAAGAGATCATTACCACGCTGGATGTGTTTTACAACCCCACGGCAAGAGGCCAATACAATTACAATATGAATCTTCGTCAACTGCTCGAAAATGAACCAGAAAATACCTGGGGAGGTATGACAGCAGTGATCCCATCAGGCCAGGAAGATTTTACCCAAAATAACATTGAGTTTCTTGAATTCTGGGTACAGCCAATTCTGCCTGATGGCCGCCTGCCTTCCGGTGCAACCATTGATGATTATGATGGCCGGATTTACATCGATATCGGGCTGGTATCGGAAGATGTGATTCCTAATTCAAAAATAAATACCGAAGATGGCCTCGCCCTCAATCCTGAAACATTGATTTTGGATAGTGCTGCTAATCCGAGGTCGGCATTGCCTGCCAACCCGCCACCACCCGAGGGCCAATTTTCTAACATAAACCGTGATCTTGAAGATGTTGGGCTTGATGGCCTGCCAAATAGCGGAGGGGTAAATGGATTAGACGAACAAACAGTTTTTGCAGACTTTGTGAATGAAATGCGCGAACAGTTTGGTGCTGATAGTGAAAAGTTTCAGAGAATTCAGGCAGACCCTTCAAACGATGATTATATATTCTATGGGCAATCTGATGTACAAGACAGGCCGCTCCATGAGCGTTTTCACCGCCTGCTCGGCTTTACCGATGGAAATACCCCGATTGATCAGAGTGATAAACGTGCAATAACCAATCGGCCGGATACAGAAGGTCTCGTCAACCCATCGTCCGTGGCACTCACAAATGCCTATTTTCAATACGAGGTGGCATTTAACCCTGCCGATGAAGCAGGGTTGGAATCGGGCAGGCCGGAGACTTTTATTGTAGACCGAGTACCGGGCAGCCGTCAGCAGGATCGCTGGTACCAGGTAAGAATTCCACTTAGTGAATTCAAACGGCAAGTAGGGGATATCAACGACTTTCAGAACATTACCTATATTCGTATGTGGATGTCGGGTTACAAGCAGCCATTTACCCTTCGCTTTGCCACCCTTGAATTTGTGGGGAGCCAGTGGCGTCAGGATGAAACCATCAACCAAAACAGTGACCCAACAGCTGAACTTCGTATAAGCACCATAAACATCGAAGAGAATTCAAACCGAAGGCCTATACCTTACCGCCAGCCGCTTGGAGCGATCAGGGCACAGAACAGAGGCAGCCAGCTGCAGTCGCTGCAGAATGAGCAGTCTATTGTATTGGATGTTTCTAACCTCAGTCCCGGTGGTGTTCAGCTGATAAAACGAGTTTATCCCGGCGGGCTTGATCTGCTGAATTATACCAATATGCGGATGTTTGTGCATGGTGAAGGGTATGAAAACCGTGAAGATGCAGAACTGGTAATGCGTTTCGGTAACGACCTTGAGAATAACTACTACGAATACAGACAGCCGGTAACACCTTCTGATCCAAACTTTCCCTATTTACCATTTGATCCCGGCAACTCGGGCCAGCTGCTTGATGAAGCTGAACGGGTATGGCTCTATGAGGAGAACAGTATGAATATTGTTCTATCTGCATTTAATCAGTTAAAGCAACTGCGCGATCAGGAAGCAGGAACTGATTTCTCTGATATCTACGAACGTGCTGATATTCTTGAAGATGCCGTTCCTGGTGCTGTGGTGGCAATCCGGGGAAATCCCTCTCTCGGTCGTATTACTGAAGTTGGTATGGGTATCAGGAATCCGTTTGATCCTTCAGATCCTTCAGGAAACGGTACGCCAATACTTAATGCACAGTTCTGGCTTAACGAGCTGCGGGTTTCCGGCTTTGATAATGAGCGTGGCTGGGCGGCAACGGCTAATTCAACCCTTCGACTTGCTGATTTTGCCACCGTGAACGCAAACCTATCACGTCAAACGCAGGGTTTTGGCTCTATCGATTCCAGGCTGGGACAGAGAAGGGTAAGTAACGAACTTGCCTACGATATCAACACCACCATAAACCTGGACAGTTTTATCCCGGAGCGATACGGATGGAATATTCCGGTAAATCTTTCTGCGAGGCGTTCATCATCCATACCAAAATATCTGCCAAACCAGGGGGATATTCGTTTTTCTGAGTTTGAGGATGCCGTACTTGCCAGAACAGATATTGGTACCGAGCAACAGGAGCTGTTAATCGAACAGCAGAAGCGCGAAATCGAGACATTTAGTGAAGCGTACGCCATCAACTTCTCAAATATCTCAAAACGAAATTCGCAGAACCCAATTACGCGTGCCCTGGTTGATAATACCACACTCAATTACAACTACAACACTACAAACGGCAGAAATCCGCAGTTCAGATTTCAGGATAGCTGGAACTACAATGCCTCGGTTCGATACAATGTCGCCATCAGAAATGTGCGGTTTTTGAGGCCATTCGGTTTTCTGGAAGATGTGCCGCTTTTGAACAGCATTTCCGGTTTTCAGCTGGGATATACACCGAATAACGTTACCACATCTCTTAGTACGAGGCGAGCTTATGAGGAAAGAAAACGCAGAATTTTACCGGGCGAAACCGAGCAACCACTGCAACAGACACATAGCTTCACCTACAACACAAATTTTGGTTTTGGATACAATCTCACCCGTTCCATTAATACCTCGTTTCAGTCGCAAAGCGTATTCGATCTTGCCCGTATTTCTGTAGCAGAGGGGGAGTTCCAGGGTGTTGACAGTACTGCTTTTAGCCTGCTGCCCTCGATGGATGTATACCGCGATCTTATTACAGGCGACGTTTCACCCCGCCGAAACAGTTATACCGAGAATTATACTGCCAGCTGGCAGCCGCGGTTCAATCAAACCCGTGCACTGAACTGGCTTTCTTACAATGCGCGCTATTCGGGTGGTTTCAGATGGGAAAACACACCTTTTGGTTCAAATCTCGGAGCGAGGGTTTCGAACACATTCCGCCTCGATCATACCCTGCGTATTGACACAAATAATCTGTTTAACCGAATACCATTTTATGAAAATGCTGTATCGGCAGATAGCCAGGAGCGCAGAGATAGGCAGTCCATGCGAAACCGCAATAATGACGAAGATGAGGAACTGGGATACACCTTCACTGAGAACCTTGTTTACTTCAGCAGGAAAATAGCTCTGGCGCTGCTTAGCTTCCGCAGTATTGATATTACCTATAACGACGCAAAATCATCGGCTCAAGCAGGTTATGAAGGCGGCTCACAATTTTTCGATCTATTTTCAGCCGATTCTTTTACGCCATCATTTGGGTACAGGCTCGGGATTGTGGAGCGCATTTCACAAGACAGGCTGATTGCAAATCCCGATGGGATGAGTACTATTCAGCTGCCGGCAAACAATACGTTTAATGATAACATTACACTGGGAACACAGCTTAGCCCATTCAGTAATGTAACGGTTGACCTAAACTGGCAAACACAGTGGGAAGAGCAGGTAACAGAATCTATTTCTCTGGACGCAGAGAATATAATTACGTCGGTGCGCAGCGCTTCCGGTACCATCACTTCCAGCGTTTGGGCGTTTGGTGGGGGATATGAAGATCTCTTCAGGAGCCAGCTTCAGTCTGCATTTGATGGAATGAATGATGTTGAGAATATCATTCGTGATCCACAAGGTAAAACGAATACACTTTTAAACCGTGTAAACCTGCAGGAAGATTTCAGGCAGGCATATCTTGGCAGCTCAAATTCAACTGGTAAGCGAAACTTCACGGCTATCCCTATGCCAAACTGGAGGGTAAACTGGGCGGGCTTAGAACGTATGATTCCATTTGTGGGCGACTATATGCAGAGGGCCACCATCTCGCATGCATACACAGGCCTTTACAGGCTGGGCTGGAATCTGAATAACGATCCCGGAGAGATTATTACGAGAAGGGTGGGAATCTATACGGTTGAGGATATCCGGTCTGAATTCGAACCAAATACGGTAAATATCGAAAGAAGATTTTCGCCGCTGGTTCAGCTGAATATTACCTGGGATAACGGATTAAGAACGCAGATTGGCTATGAAAAGAGTAATATCACCAGTCTTTCATTGTCGAATACTCAGGTTATTGAACGCGTTTCTAAAGGGATGAGGTTTTCCGTTGCCTACACACTTCGAAACTTTAGGATTCCGTTTGTCCGCACACTTGCAAGCAATGTGGACCTAACACTTAATGGCAGCATTATTGAAGATACTGAGCAGCGATTTCTGCTTGATGCCGACCTCGACAGAGCACTACAGCAGAACAGCCAGACAATTGAACGCGACCCTTCCATTTATGATTTTACACCCAGCCCGCCTACAGGGCAATCTCGTATCAATACATCAGCCGTAATTGGATATCGATTCTCAAATACCGTTCAGGCTAATTTTGAGTATGCTTTCAGCCAGATTCTTCCAAAATCATCCCGAACATTCAAAAGAACCACCCACGATATTCGGTTCAATTTCAGGATTAATATTCGATCTACGTAGCGCTGATTATTATTTGATTTGCAGGAAATAAAAAAAACTAATGCATTTTTGGTTGGAAAGTGCATACCCTGTTCAGAGTTTGGTGGCGGTAGTGTAGTACAACAACCGGGTATTGCAATCCCGGGTAATAATGGGCGAAAAATGAGATCCCCTCCAAAAGGTTCAGCAATGGCTATTTACCGAATGTTAAAACCTTAACAGGGTCGGTTTTGGCTGCTACTCGGGCTGGCAGCCACGAGGCAAGCGTACAGAGCAGAATGGTGATGGCCGCAACTATTACAAAATCGAGAAATTGAGGCTCTACAGGGGCTGTGCTCATGTAATAGTTCTCCTCAGAAAGAGGAATAATCTGAAACGTGATCTGAAGCCAGTAAAACAGAAGTGAAATACCAATCCCAATTATCAGTCCGGACATCGCCACGAAAAGCCCCTCAAGAAGAAAAATCTGACGAATTGCCTTACTCTTGGCACCGATTGTCTTCAGAATACCGATATCTTTGATACGTTCCAGCACCATCATTAGCACAGTTCCAATCAGGTTGAAAGCCGCTACAATAATCATCACACCGATAACAAGAGGAATGGTCTCTTCCTGCAAATCTATCCAAGCGAAGATATTTCTGTAGCGCTGATAGATACTCTCAGTAAAGTAGGGAAAGCCGGTTCTGCTACTAATTTCGGCATAAACTGCTTCGATCTGATTAGGGTTCTCAACATTGATCTCAAGAACACTGGCATGCCGTGGATTAAAATTGAAGAGATTTTTCACGAACTGAACATCGGCCAGGGCAAAATTATCATCAAACCGCGCAATACCTGTTTGGTAAATGCCTGTGAGTGTGAACTGCTGAATTTCGGGTGAATTGAACGGAGTGGGGAGCCCATCAATGGCATAGGTTGTAATTCTGCTGCCTATATCAGCACCAATGGTTCGCGTAAGTGCACTTCCTAAAATGATACCCGGCAGGCCATTCTCTTGCACGCTGAGATCGTACTCACCTGATATGATGTAGGTCCGCAAATTGGTTACATCACCGGTTTCCGGCACTCCTTTTATTACTGTTCCACTAACATCGCGGGTTGACTGTACCATTACCTGTCCGATGATTACTGGCTGCGACTCCGCTACTCCCGGAATAGCGGCAACATATGCCTGAAGAGTGTCAGCTCTTAGAAGTGGTTCACCTGTATACGTTGTAATGGTAATATGAGGAGCAAACCCAACAATTTTTTCATTGATGGTTGATTTGAACCCGTGTACAATCGAAAGAGCAATGAGTAGTCCTGCAGAACCGATGGCAACCCCGGCAATGGCCATAAATTTAATAAAGGAAAGAAACCGCGAATCTCGTTTATTGCCTTTAAAGTATTTTCCGGCAATGTACCAGGTAAATTTCATGTGCTTGTTACGGGTTACCGGTTGGCTGTTTTATCAACTCCTGTTATTCAGGCCTCATCAGAGGGAAAAAGAGAACATCACGAATAGATTCGGAGTTGGTCATGATCATCGCCAGTCGGTCGATACCAATACCAATTCCAGCCGTTGGGGGCATTCCGTACTCGATGGCTCTGAGAAAATCCTCATCGATAGTCATTGCTTCGTCATCTCCTTCGCTGCGTAAACGTGCCTGATCTTCAAAACGTCTGCGCTGATCAACAGGATCATTTAGTTCTGAAAATGCGTTGGCAATCTCTTTGCCGTTACAAATGGCTTCGAACCGTTCTACAAGGCCCTCTTTGTTACTGTGTTTTTTTGCAAGCGGACTCATTTCAATCGGGTAATCGGTAATGAAAACCGGCTGTATAAGTTTGGATTCAACAAACTCACCAAAAATTTCATCGATCAGTTTGCCCTTGCCCATTCCTTTTTCGATATGGATACCAAGTGATTCTGCAATTTCAATGATTTGCTCCTCACTTTTTCCGTAGAGATTATGCCCGGTCTCTTTTTCGATTGCCTCAAACATTGGGATTCTCGGCCAGGGCCGTTTGAAGTCAATCTCATGCTCACCAACTTTAACAACAGTAGAGCCGTGAAGTGTAATGGCCACCTGCTCAATCATCTCCTCCATAAAATCCATCATCCAGTTGTAATCTCTGTAAGCCACATAAAGCTCTACCTGTGTAAATTCCGGATTGTGGAATCGCGAAAGGCCTTCATTGCGAAAATCTTTCGAGAACTCATACACACCGTCAAATCCGCCTACAATCAAACGTTTCAGATAAAGCTCGTTTGCAATACGCAGATAAAGAGGCATATCGAGAGCATTGTGGTGTGTCTTGAACGGGCGCGCGGTTGCACCACCATAAATTGGCTGCAAAATGGGGGTTTCAACCTCGAGGTAGCCACGTTCATTCATAAACTCCCGCATGGTTTGCACCATTTTTGTGCGTTTGATGAATGCATCGCGCACGTATGGGTTTACCACCAGATCCACATACCGCTGGCGGTAACGCAGCTCTTTATCGGAAAAAGCATCGTAGCGAACAATTTCGCCTGCTTCATTTTCTACCTCTTTAGGTGTTGGGAGCGGTCGGACTGTCTTCCCAAGAAACGTGAACTCTTCTGCGTGGATTGTGGTCTCCCCGGTGCGGGTTTTAAAGATGAATCCCTTGATGCCAACAAAATCTCCAATATCTGTAAGCTTCTTGAAAACTGTGTTATAGAGATCAGTGCCAACATCATCCCTGCGGATGTAAACCTGAATTAAACCTTCTGAATCCTGAACTGTGAAGAACGAAGCTTTCCCCATGATGCGGCGTGTCATCACCCGCCCGGCAACGGAAACTCTCACCGCATTCTCATGATCTTCAGTGATGAGTGATTCATCAGCAAGAATTTCTGAAGAAAGGTGGGTTACGTTGTAATTGGTAGGGAAGGGGTTTATGCCGCTCTCTCTGAGCTGATCAAGCTTTTCGAGCCGGATTTGTTGTTGTTCACTTAAAGAGGGTTCAGGATTACTCATTGAAAATAATTTAAAATACGGTTCACATTCGTTTACAGCCTCAAAAGATACGGATTTATAAAATGATATAGTAAGGTCTTGGCGAGATGGCTAGTGATGAATGAATGCTCCCAATGAGCAACCTATTAGCGATTGATGTGTAGCAAAAAAATTTCAGGCTGTGCGGGGTGTAATCCGAAAACTCACCGAAATTCTATATTTCCGTGCAACTCTTCATCGGTTTCATGTGGAGCAAGGTACCATAATTGCGTACCTTTACATCAAATTTAATTCATTTATAAGCATTGCCAGAACGAATTTTGCATACTCATCTGCCAGACGAAATCCTGCTATCGCATGTCCTCATTCATATTGAGAAAAAACAGATCGATAAAAACACGCAGGAGTCTATAACCGGTTCAAAACTCATCAAAACACTGGCAAAGAAGTATTACGAGGAATCCATCACAGAAATTATCTCCAAAAAGTATGAAAAGCCCAGGGCGTTTATTCGCGACACAGAGATTTCTGTAAGCTTTTCTCATACAAAGAATGGACTCTCCGCGAGTTTGTCAAAAATCTACACAGTTGGCTGCGATATCGAACTGACAGACAGAAGCGTGAGTCCCGCACTTCTCGCACGCATGCGCTGCCCCTCTGAAGGAGAAAACCTCTATAAAAAAGCAGATCCCATTCAGATATGGACACTTAAAGAGGCCGCCCTGAAAATGATTGGAACCGGGTTGCGAAAGCCAATGAACAGCGTAACCGTTACTATGCTAGAAGATTCTTTGTTTGATGTGGAATTTGGTGATGGAAAACGTGCAAAAATTTGTAGTTTTGAACATAAAGATCATTGGATTTCCATTTGCTACCATAAACATAACATGCCCCAGGCCTCTCTATGAATATAACCTCATTCAGCCGTGAAGAGATTGAAGCAAAACTGGCAACAGCCCGAAAACATGCAGTACCCTCCGATTCCATCCGGATTATTTTCTCTCCTCAATTAATAACAGAGCAGAATATCGACGAAGTATGCAGGGTATACGCACATCTTGGCAGAACCGATTACGATACCGTTGTAATTGTTGAAACGCACGAGGGTGCTGCGGAAAAGAAACTGCCGATGCCTTCATTCAAATTTGTGGAAACATCGCTCGGAAGAGTAGAGGCGAACGATCAGCTCAGAAATGATTTTGCCGATGAGGATGATGACTTTTTTATCAATGATGATGCTTTTGATGATGATGTTTCCCTCTACAACCAGCTGATGCTTTTACAATGTACAATGGATGATTTTAACGTACTGAGTATTCAGATTACCGATGAACGATCATTTTATGTGAAAGAGTTAGAATCTGCGCTTGAAGAGATTCTGGCATCGAAAAATGCGTTGATTGTTTTCTGCTGTGATCTGGATACAGAAAAAGTTGAAGAACTGAAAAGGGTTGTTACCATGAACGAGGCAGAAAGCCAATCTGAATTAATGAATTACCTTAATGGAGGTCTCTCTTCTATTGATGGTGCCGGGGCATTTGTCTGTGGATTAATGGTAGCCAAAAAATGGGGCTTACGCCTTTCGTTTGATGCACTCAATATCGGTGATCACGAAACGGTTAACCTGCTCACCGGCTTTGCAGATATGCAGAGAGTACCCTCACTAAAATGAATCTCCAAAAACCCCGTGTTACAGTTATAGGAACAGGAGCAGTTGGCGGGGCTTTAATCGTTTTTTTCCGTGAGAGCAGCCACTACCATCTGCACTCAATCTGGAATAGCAGCCATGGTATTTTGTTTGATGAATCTGGAGCTGAAAGAAAGATACAATCATCACTACCCAGTTCGGAAGATCAGGTTGGCGATCTTCTCTTTCTGGCTGTGCCTGATGATGCAATCTCTAATGTTGCCGCAGCGCTTGCTTCAAACGGCTTGAACTGGACCGGCAAGCATGTGGTTCACTGCTCCGGAAATCTCTCTTCGGAGGCATTAAAAGCCCTTTTGGATGTTGGTTGCAGTACGGCTTCTATGCACCCCATCCAAACTTTCAAAAAAGGAGATGAAGCCAACCGGTTTAGAGGGATTTATGTTAGCCTGGAGGGAAATTCAAGTCTGATAAAAATTCTTGAGGTTCTTGTTAAAAACTTGGGAGCCAATTCAATATCATTATCCAGATATCAGAAGAGTATCCTTCATCTTGCTGCGGTATTATCATCCAATTATTTGGTAGCACTGATGAATCAAACAGAGAAAATCCTGAAAAAGGCAGAACTAAATGAAGGGATTTCACTGCTTGAGCCGCTCATCAGTCAAACCGCTCAAAACATAAAAGAGAAAGGAACGGTTGATGCTCTAACCGGCCCAATTTCAAGAGGGGATGTAAACTCCGTTCAAAAACATCTTGAATTAATTAAAGGTGACCTAACCTCAAAAGAACTTTATAAAGTTATGGGTCGCATTGCCATTGAAATCACACTTCAACGCAACGAAGTTCCCCCCGGAAAACTTCAACAGATGCGCGACCTGCTCAACGAACAGTAACCATTTCAGCTAACTTAAGTTGTCTTTTAAAATAGTCATCCAGTGTGGGTTTGTGGCAAAAAACTATGCGGAATTCTCTGCTTCCGAGGCAATATATTTTGCAATAAAGTTACTAAGGCTACGTGAGTTCGATATATGTTTTTTAATTTGACAACCGCCCCTCTTCTATACAAAGGAGGGCACGCTTTTTCCAAATTCTTACATCGAACTCACGTTAAGGTAAGAGAGCTCATGTATAGCCAATCACAACGGCAATCACCAGTGCTATTGAGCAGAAAACGAGCAATTTTAGCAGCAGAGGCATGATAAAGCGGAACCACTTATCGTAGGGAATGCTTGCAAGGCCAAGGATGCCCATCAGCACGGGGTTGGTGGGTACTATCATGTTCATCAACCCATCACCAAACTGAAAGGCCAGCACAGAAATTTGCCTCGAAACACCTACAAGATCACCGATAGGTGCCATAAGAGGCATGGTTACAAGCGCTTGTCCACTTCCCGAGGGGATAAAAAAGTTTAGTACACTCTGAATCATCAGCATACCAACAGCGGCAAGCTCAGGCCCAACGGCTGCAAGCGGTGTGGCAAGATAGTTCACCACTGTGTGCAAAATTTCACCATCTTCCATGATCAGGGCGATAGAACGTGCAAACCCGATTAAAAGAGCAGTTCCTGTAAGCTCAGCGGCGCCTTTCCCGAACGCTTCAGCCATTTTGTTTACACCCAATCCGGCTATAAGGCCGGCCACAATCGTTAACCCAAGAAATAGTGCACCAAGTTCAACGAGATACCATCCGTATAGGGCAATTCCAACTACCACTACAATCAGCGCAACAATAGTGGCAAGTAAAACGGAGATGGTTTTAAGCGATAGTTCAGGAAATTCCGGCGCTTTCTGATGGATATTCCCCTCTATACCGTAAACCAGGCTCTTTTCCGGGTTAGTCCTTACGATTCGGGCATACTTCCAGACATGATGAAAACCGATGGCAAGCAGAGGAAAAGCGAGTACAATACGAAACCATGCCCCTGATGTCGGTTCAAGTCCGGCAACATCCTGGGCTACAAGCAGCGTGAACGGGTTTAAAACTGCTACAGCATATCCAATACAATACCCAACCACCATAGTACCGATAGCCGTGATAGAGTCCATCTTCAATGCAACGCACATCGAAACAAGGATTATAGCAAACGGAATATACTCCTCTGCCATACCAAGTGTGGCAGACGCCACTGCAAATGCAAACATGGTGAAAAAGAGAAGAGGACCGGGCACGTTGCCGAATGTGGTGATCATTTTGCCAAGCAGTGCGTCGATGGCTCCGGTTTGGCGAACCACAGCCAGTGCGCCACCAATAATCAGCACAAAGAAAATGATACCTTGTGCATCGGCAAAAGCACGGGGAACCACTGTAAAAATGGAGGTTGGGTGCAGGTACTCTTTTTCGTCAAACGCTTCGAACGTACCAGGAATTACAACCTCTCTCCCAAACTCATTTTCTTCTGTGCTGAATTCGCCTGAGGGTAAAATCCATGTGAGGATAAGGGCGGCCGCCATAAGGATGAAAAGCAGAACGAGTGTATGAGGTATTTTTATTTTCAAAACGTAGCAGAGTTCGTTAAACAGCGACTATGATACAAAAAGGTGACTAAATAATTTTACATGTTTGATCTATCCGTTCCATGTAGAGGCTAAATTCTATATTCCACATTCATTTCTTGCCATAATTTGCGATATTTATTTAAAGCAATTCAGAAAATAAAGTATTGGAATTAGTTTGAAAGAGTTCATCAAAATTGCATCGGGACAAGGCTTCTGGGGCGATCTGCCAAATGCGCCTGTAGATCAGGTTAAGAATGGAAAAATTGATTATCTGGTGATGGATTACCTTGCCGAGGTAACCATGTCGATTATGCAGAAGCAGCGGATGCGCAACGAAAAGTTTGGCTACGCCAGGGATTTTGTGGATGTGATTGAGGCAACCCTGCATGAGATAAAGAACGACGGGGTAAAAGTAATTTCCAATGCGGGAGGTGTGAATCCTTTAGCCTGTAAAGATGCCATTCTGCAGGTGGCTGAAAAGGCGGGAATCACCGGCTTAAACGTTGCAGTTGTTGATGGCGACGATATCCTCCCCGAGCTGGATAAGCTGATTACAGACGGGCACTATTTGAATAACATGGAAACGGGGGAGCCGATCGCCTCTGTAAAAGAGAGCCTGCTGAGTGCCAATGTGTATTTTGGCTGCCGCCCAATTGTGGAAGCTCTGGGAAAAGGTGCTGATATAATCATCACCGGCAGAGTTACCGATACCGGGCTCACACTTGCACCTATGATTTATGAATTTGGCTGGGATTATGAGAATGTTGATTTGATGTCGGCAGGTACCATAGCGGGGCACATTATTGAGTGCGGGGGGCAGGTATCCGGCGGTAATTTTACCGACTGGGAAGTGGTGAACAATCTTGTGAATATTGGTTTCCCTATCATCGAAGCATACCCGGACGGATCGTTTTATGTAACAAAGCATGATGGCACGGGCGGACTAATTTCTGAGATGACGGTAAAAGAGCAACTATTATATGAGATTGGAAACCCGGCAGAATACATTACACCTGATTGCATTGCGGATTTTACCTCTATCCGGTTAAGCCAGGAGGGGAAAGACCGGGTAAAAGTGTGGGGTATAACCGGTAAACCTGCCACTCCAACCTACAAAATTTCAGCCAGCTATATTGATGGCTATAAACTCTCATCAACTCTGGTTTATAGCTGGCCCGATGCCCTCAAAAAAGCAAAAACAGCCGGTGATATTCTGCTGAAACGAGCCGAAAAACTTGGTATCACATTTCGCGATAGCAATGTTGAGTTTGTGGGGCTGAATTCATGTAATGAAGATAAAAATGAAATAAAAAAAGATCAGAGCGATTTGAATGAAGTACAGATGAGAATCAGCGTCCACGGAGATTCAAGGGAGGATTTGGAGCGATTTGCGAAGGAGATAGCACCTTTGATTTTAACCGGGCCGAGCGGTGTTACCGGCTTTGCAGGCGGTCGCCCCCGGGCAAGTGAAGTTGTTGCCTATTGGCCTGCACTTCTTGATAAGAAAGCGGCCACACCAAGGGTTACCGTTTTTAACCTGTAAGCATAAGGTATAGAGGCCGGCATGGATCTAATTTTTTAGCATTACTTGCAGCCGCAAAGTGCCGAAGAGCTGAAGAATCAGGAACGATATAAACCGTAAATAACCAGCCATCATCCAAAAAATTCAGGAACAAGAGTTAATAGTTCATTAAATTCACCACATCAAAAAAATATATCATTTAAACAATCAGGACTAAGACAAAGAATATGGTTATTGGGATAATTGGAGCAGGAATATCCGGTTTAACGGCGGGAAGGTTACTTGCAAAAGCAGGCCATGAAGTTACAATTTTTGAAAAGAGCCGCGGCTTTGGCGGTAGAATGGCTACCCGATATGCCGGGAAATCCCTTGAATCACGGCTCGATCATGGTGTGCCCTATTTTGCAGCTGAAACACCCGAATTCAGGTCTTTTGTAACAGAACTGATCGACAAAGATATCATCAGAACCTGGGGCAGAAATTTTGCTGCTTATGATGGCGAAAAACTGATTCATAAGAATCCAAATGATCCTCGTAATGTCATTTACACATCGAAAAACGGCATGAACAAGGTTGGTAAATTCCTATCTCGCTGGGTTGACGTTCAGTCGAACAGCCGGGTTGGCGGATTGACCTACTTTGGCAAAAACAGATCTAAAAAACGTGCATGGATGATCAATATGACCACCAGCAAAGCGTTTGGGTTCGATGCGGTAATTATAGCCTTACCGGCACCTCAGGCATATGGAATTTTATCAACCACCATTGATGAAGTGAATACACTGAAGATTGTACGCCGTCTTGATGAGGTAAATTACAGGCCGCAATTTTCGCTGATGGTTGGCTATGGCGATGCTGAACAGCCTGACTGGCAGGGTATCATCTGCAATAACAGTAATCTCGAATTTGTATCGAATGAATCTTCCAAACGGGATATTGGCAATGAAACCACCTTTGTGTTGCACGCAACAGCTGCCTTTTCGAGAAAGCACCGTGACGGAGATAAAGAATTAGTTAGCCGTGAAATGCTGGCTGAGTTTTCTAACATAACCGGTGGCTGGGCTTCATCACCCGACTGGCAGCAATTACATTTTTGGCGATACAGCCGCCCTGAAGTTAAGTTGAATCAACCGTACTTTGAGCTTGAAGATAATGACGCCCCGCTGGCACTCATTGGTGACTATTATAACGGATACGGTGTTGAGAGTGCCTATAAATCAGGTTATGATCTGGCAAATCATTGGATTGAAAAGTTTTCATAAAAAAAGTGTAAAGCAACGGTTTAGCAATAAATAAAAAGCTGAATGCTTTTTCATGGCATGTTGTTTGATTGGCTTCATTAGCATGCAAAATTCCTCAATGTGGAATCACTAAAAAAACTGAACCATTATTTAAAAAAGTATAAAGGGGCGGCGATCCTTGGCGGGATTTTCCTCACAGGTGCAAACTTCTTCCTTATCTGGATTCCGGTACTGATCCGGCAAACAATGGATGAAGTTGAGGCGCTCGGTGCAGATGAGTCCGCTGAGTTCGATTCCATAATAACCATTCTGTTTTCCAGCGAGGCAGGTGCTATTCTCGCATACAACTCTTTGCTGCTTATTGGAACTGTTTTTCTGTATGGTATTTTGCTATTTGCCACACGGCAGACGCTTATCGTAAGTTCCAGAAAAATTGAGTTTGACATTCGTAACACCATTATGGACAAACTCCTGCAGCTACCCCAGCGATATTTCTCAGCTAACCGAACCGGCGAAATTTATGTAAGGGCTACAGAGGATGTGGGCAGAGTGCGCGAATATTACGGCCCTGTACTGATGTACACAATCAACACCATTACACGTGCTGGTTTCATCATTACGATGATGATTATTGTTAACCCCGAGCTTACATTTTGGGCACTGTTGCCCCTGCCTTTTCTCTCTGCATTTGCATACTGGGTAAGCGGATTCATCAATAAATACCAGCTCATTATTCAGGAGCAGTATTCACGGATTGCGGGCAAGGCTCAAGAGACTTTCAGCAGCATCAGGCTGATTAAAGCCTACAACCGTATTGATTATGAGCAAGAGCGCTTTGAGGAAGAGAGCGATCAGTACCGTAAAAAGAAACTGAAGCTTGATTTGGTTGAATCTCTCTTTCACCCAACACTAAACCTTCTTATCGGGGTGTCTGTTTTAATTGTAGTATGGAAAGGCGGGCTTATGGTAATTGACGGGATCATTACCCTGGGAAATATCGCTGAGTTTGTGATCTATGTAGCATATTTAACCTGGCCTGTTGCCTCGCTCGGCTATACTGTAAACGTATTGCAAAAATCTCTTGCTTCGTGGGAGCGTATTGATGAAATGCTTACCGAGCCCATTGATATTCTGGATGATGAAAAACCGGCCGTGGAGAAAAAACTTAAAGGAAGCATAGAATTCAGGAATGTAAGCTTTAAATACCCCGGAGCAGAGGAATACGCTTTAAAAAATGTGAGCCTGGAAATTAAACCGGGGAGTAATATGGCAATTGTTGGACGTACAGGTTCTGGTAAATCAACTCTGATAAATCTCATTCCACGTCTATTTGATGCAACCGAAGGTGAGGTTTTGATTGATGGAATCAATGTGAAAGAGTGGGGTGTTCAACATCTTCGTAAATCAATTGGTTATGTACCGCAGGAAACCTTTCTTTTTTCAACCACAATTAAAGAGAACATAGCCTTTGGAGTTGAGAATGCATCAACAGAACAGATAGAAAAAGCTGCCGATCAGGCGCAGGTGCTGGATAATATTTTGGATTTTGAGAAAAAATTTGAGACACTTGTAGGGGAAAGAGGTATTACACTATCGGGTGGACAAAAACAACGAACAGCCATTGCAAGGGCAATTATTAAAGATCCTGGAATAGTAATTTTTGACGACTCTCTCAGCGCAGTAGACACAAAAACTGAAGATGCAATTTTAGAGCATCTGCGCGTGAAATTATCTGACAAGACCACTATAATGATATCTCACAGAATTTCTACAGTAAAAAATGCTGATACAATTTTTTATGTTCAAAATGGTTCAATAGTAGAATTTGGTACACACAGTGAACTAATTAAAAAGGAAGGACATTACTCTAACATGTACCAAAAGCAGTTACTGGAACAAGAATTAGCTGAAATTTAAAATATAAAAACAGAAAACGGGGATCTTTTGTTTGAACGGCAAAAACCCATAAAACATACCGGGAGAAAACAATGATTATTGTACCCTTAGGCGTTGCATCAGCAACCCCAACAGCAGTTAGACACCTGCCATCAGTAGCCCTATGGAGAGAAGGCGATGTTCACCTCTTCGATTGTGGCGAAAATACCCAAATGCGAATGCTACAAGCCGGCTTAAAACGCTCAAAAATTGAGAATATATTCATCAGCCATTTTGATGTAGATCACTTCTCAGGTTTAATCGGGCTTCTTTCAACCCTGCAACTTCAGAGAAGAGACAGAGCCTTAAATATTACAGGTCCTAAAGGCATTAAAGAATATGTGGAGTGGAACCTTAACTTTGCAAAAGTAGATCTCAGTTTCGATCTGAACTTTGTTGAGGTGGAGGAAGATTTCGAATCTCAACGGGTAGTAGATGAGGAAGAGTACTACGTTGAGGCGAGGCCGTTAAATCATTCAAAATTCTGCATGGGTTTCCGCTTTCAGGAGAAAGACAAACCCGGAAAAGTAGATGCCGAAAAAGCTGGAGCACTGGGTATTACAGAAGATGCGCAGTATAAGGCGTTGAAAGCCGGCGAGGATATTGAGGTGGACGGGAAAGTCATCAAATCGTACGATATTGTTGGCCATCCGCGTCCGGGAGATAGCTTTGCTTACATCTCCGACACAAAATATTGCCCCAATGCCGTAAAGCTGGCAATGAACACCAATATTCTTTATCACGAAGCTACATTCAGTGAATCGCTGGCTGATAAAGCAGCTGAAACCGGCCATTCAACCTCAGGTGATGCTGCGCGCGTAGCAACAGAAGCTCAGACCAAACTGCTTGTTATTGGCCACTTCTCAGCAAGGTATACAAATCCGTTTGTTCTGCTTAGAGAAGCGCGAGCCAAATTCTTCCCGGCATGGCTGGCAACTGAACTGCGGCCTATATACACAAACCCTGCCCAGGAGAAAGGCATTGTTGAGCAGAAGGTGTATATCAAAGAGATTGATGATAAATCGGATTCGAAGACGTCGCGTAAAAAGAGCTACGACAAGGGCGGCAGCAGCGGTAAAAAATTCAGAAAGCGCAGAAGCAGCTCCGATCGTGGCGATGACCGAAGAAGCAGCAGTTCAGGCAGTAGAAGAGGAAGTTACAGCCGCAGGGATGATTCCGGTGGCGAGCGCAGAAAGCGAAGGCCCGAACGGCAGCCACGGGATCGTGATTATAACAATAAAGATTACAATAACGATAATCAGGGAACAGCGCGGCCACCTAAACATATTACGCCAAGAACTCCTTTTGATAACTTCGACCGTTTCTGATTTAGGTAACGCTCTAAAATTCAGGCCGTAAATTTGAAGCAAAAAAAACAATCTGAAGCCGCCGATTCTGTTTTGATTCGGCGGCTTTATTACTTTTTCCATCCTTACCGCTGGTGGGCTGTGTTTGCAATTCTGCTTACGCTAACCGCCGCTTTTCTGGGAACAGTTCGTCCGAAGCTTACCCAGGTTGCTGTTGATGATCATATTGCCATCGGGGATATCGACGGTTTACTTTGGATTGTGATACTGCTTGCCCTTGCTCTTGTAGGCGAATTTTTTATTCTGATTCTGAATACTTACATAACACGATGGTTTGGACAGGGCGTACTGTTCAGCCTCCGTAATGCAGTTTTTGAAAAAATCCAATCACTCCACGTTCAGTTTTTTGATAAAAATCCAATAGGCCGTCTCATTACCCGAACAACCAACGATATTGAAGCATTAAGCCAGCTTCTTTCGGATGGTGTTGTTAGCATGATTGGTGATCTTTTTCGAATTTTTTTCATTCTCTACTTTATGTTGGTGATGAGTTGGGAGCTGACCATTATCGCCATTTTGGTGTTGCCAATACTTTTTTATGCCACATTTTGGTTCAAGAGCAAAGTGAGGGTAGCCTTTCTGGAGGTTAGAGATCAGATAGCAAGGCTGAACTCTTTTGTGCAGGAACACATCAACGGTATGATGATTGTTCAGCTTTTCAACAGGGAAAAAAAACAGAAAGAGAAATTTGAATCTATCAATGCAGAGCACAGGCATGCACACATCGAAACCATCTTCTATTTCTCCATATTCTGGCCAATTGTAGAGGTTCTTGCAAGTATTGCAATGGCGCTTGTAGTTTGGTATGGTGGTGCACGGGCGCTAATGGATCAGGTTACTTTCGGTGTGCTGCTTGCATTTATTCAGTATGTACGTCAATTTTTCAATCCAATCAGAGGCTTGTCAGAAAAGTATAATACGCTGCAATCGGCCTTGGCGTCATCTGAACGGATTTTCGATGTACTTGATACAGAGAATGAGGTCTACGAATCGGAATTACCCAAAAAACTGGAAAAAGTAGAAGGAAGAATAGATTTTGAAAATGTGGTTTTCCGGTATAATGAGGGTGAAGAGGTCATCATAAACGACATCTCTTTCACTGCTAAACCGGGAGAATTACTTGCAATTGTGGGAGCTACAGGAGCCGGTAAAACTACTATAATAAATCTGCTTCTGCGTTATTATGATATAAATGAGGGAACAATTTATCTGGATGGAGTTGATATTAAAGAGCTGTCGCTTAAAGATTTGCGAAAAAACTTCGGTTTGGTTCTCCAGGATAATGCACTGTTTTCAGGCACCATCCATCAAAACATAACACTCGGCAACTCGGATATTACTCGGGAGCAGGTGATTAAAGCAGCCAAAGAGGTAGAAGCTGATAACTTCATCAAAAAACTTCCCGGCAGCTATGACTATGTGCTTAGTGAGCGTGGGGCATCGCTCTCTATGGGGCAGAGGCAGTTAATTTGTTTTGTTAGAGCTATGGTTTATGATCCAAAAATTTTAATTTTAGATGAGGCAACATCAAGTGTTGACTCAGAGACCGAAGAGCTTGTTTCGCGTGCATGCCAGCGGATGATGAAAGGCAGAACCTCCATTGTAATTGCACACAGGCTATCAACTATACAGGGTGCCGACAATATTCTGGTTATGCATAAAGGTAAGATCAGAGAAACAGGTAATCATCGTGATCTTATCGAAAAAAACGGCGGAATTTACAGAAAACTTTATGAGTTACAATACAAAGATCAAGCTGTTGGTACAAGCACAGCAATAAGCTAATGAACAATAAACACTAAACGGAGATAATTATGGCCGACTTCACAGAAAAAGAAAAAGAGATCAGAGAAGCACTATCGAAAGAAAAAGAGCAACTCAAAGAAACCTATAACGAAATACTTACCCGCTTAAAAACAGAAGGCGAGAAGTTGCAAGGCGATATCCAGAAAGAGTATGAAAATGCCCGCAAGTATGTAGAAAAAAACCCTGAAGCAGGGATAGGTGCGGCACTTGTTGGCGGATTACTTATTGGTTTTGCCATCGCGAAATTGTTTAAGAACTAATATTTATGAGCAGTTTGCAGTTAGATAAACTCGATAACCTCTTTGAGCGCCTTGATGCGCTCAGGGGGTATCTTTGACTACGACAGAAGAAAAGTAAAAATCATAGAAATAACTGAACGTACACAAGATCCGGATTTTTGGAGTGATCCGGATAATGCCCAACAAGTGATGCGTCAGCTCGACTTCGAAAAAGAGATCACCGGAAAATGGGATGAGCTTGATGAACTCCGGGAGAGTGTCCGGGTTTTTGAGCAGTTTTTAAAAGAGGGAGAGGATGTCGAAGAAGAACTTCGGAAAGAGATTAACACATTCAGGGAAAAACTGCAGGATCTTGAACTGCAGAATATGCTAAGTGATACAGACGATCATCGCGATGCAATAGTAACCTTTAACCCAGGTGCAGGCGGTACGGAAAGCCAGGATTGGGGCGTGATGCTGTTCAGAATGTACACCCGATGGGCTGAGAAGCGGGGGTTCAAAGTATCGGTTGCGGAGTATCAGGATGGTGATGTAGCCGGACTTAAGAGTGCAACCATTGAAGTATCCGGGCAGAATGCTTATGGATACTTAAAATCGGAAAGTGGTGTGCATAGGTTGGTGAGGATCTCCCCATTCGATAGTAACTCCCGGAGACATACCTCATTCTGTTCTGTCTTTGTATCGCCCATTATAGATGATACCATTGAGGTTGACCTGAACGATGCCGACATTGAACTGCAGCGTTTCCATGCAAGTGGTGCCGGCGGGCAAAATGTTAATAAAGTTGAAACCGGAGTACGGCTGATCTGGACAGGTAAACTGAGTGATGGTACACAGGAAAGGGTAGTTGCCGAATGCCAGCAAGAACGCTCCCAGCTGCAAAATCGCGAAAAAGCCCTTGTGATGCTGAAATCGAAAGTTTACGAGCTTGAGAAAAATATCAAAGAACGTGAAAAGCAGAAGTTAGAAGATTCGAAAAGCAGCAATGAATGGGGCTCACAAATACGCTCGTACGTATTTCATCCGTACAATATGGTTAAAGATCATCGCACGGAGCATGAAACGGGTGACGTGCAAGGGGTGATGGACGGCAGCCTCGATGAGTTTATGAAAGCCTATCTGATGATGAACTCAACCGCTTCGGCATGATAAAAATTGGTGTAACCGGTGCAATTGGCTCAGGCAAAACTACATTCTGTAAGATGCTGGAAAAGCTGGGTGCAACTGTGTTTTATGCCGATGATGAAGCTAAAAGGCTTATGGTGGAAAACGTTGATCTTCGAAAGGCTTTACAGAAAGCCTTTGGCCAGGAAACATATCTCTCTGATGGCAGCCTCAATAAACCTCATCTTATCAAAGAAGCTTTTCAGAAAGGGAATGTAGAAAAACTGAATCGAATTGTGCACCCTGTGGTGGGAGAGGAGTTCAGGCGGTTTGCTGAACATAGTGCCAAATCCGGGTGTAAATTGATTGTTAAAGAAGCTGCACTGCTGCTGAATTACGGCAGACCTGATGAACTGGATCTGGTTATTATTATAAAAAGTGACCAGAACAGCCGCGTGCAACGTGTTGTGAAGAGAGATGAAGCATCTGAACAGGCCATATTAGAAAGAAATGCCAGGCAACCCGATTTTGATAAACTCACTTATCTTGCAGATTATGTAGTGAACAACAATGGTACTGTTGAGGAACTGCGAGAAAAAGCAGCTGAAATTTTTAAGCAGATCATCCAATAACCGGATGAGCATATTTTAAACAAGAGCTAAATTTCTACCATACAATGACTACAGCCAAGAACAGACTGGTAACACTGGAAGAGTACATCATCCAGAAACAAAACAAATTTCCCGGAGCAACCGGAGAGCTTTCACAACTATTAAGAGATATTGGCCTCGCTGCGAAAATAATTTCCAGAGAGGTAAACAAGGCTGGGATAACCAACCTGCTTGGCGTAGACGGATCAACCAATGTTCACGGAGAATCGGTAAAAAAGCTGGATCTTTTTGCCGACAGCCAGCTCATTTTCGCCCTTGACCGCTCGCTGATTACCTGCATGGTTATTTCAGAAGAGAACAACGGTATTGTACGGCTTAACAGTGAGGGAGGCAAATACATTGTTTATCTCGATCCGCTTGATGGTTCCTCCAATATTGATGTGAATGTTTCAATTGGGAGTATTTTCTCAATATATATGCGGCAGCCGCGGTTTGGTGGGGAACTGAACGAAAACGATGCTCTGCAGCCGGGTATTCGTCAGGTTGCTGCCGGTTACGTACTTTACGGTTCAAGCACAATACTGGCATATACAACCGGGCTTGGGGTAAGTGCATTTACGCTCGATCCAAGTATTGGGGAGTTTATCCTCTCGTTTGATGATTATAAGATCCCGGAACTCGGAAATATCTACAGCATTAATGAAGGAAGCTACAACTCTTGGCAGAATGGACTGAAGCGATATATTAAATTTTGCCAAGAAGAAGATCCGGAAACGTTACGTCCATATACTGCTCGTTACATTGGGTCTATGGTGGCTGATCTGCACAGAACCCTGATTAAAGGAGGTATTTTTATCTATCCCGCATCAAAAAAATATCCTGAAGGAAAACTTCGGCTTATGTATGAATGCAACCCGTTATCGCTAATCATTGAGCAGGCAGGCGGAATAGCTATAGACGGAGAAAAACGTATTCTTGAAATTGAGCCAACCTCAATCCATCAAACAAGCCCAATCTATATTGGTTCGCCGAAAAATGTAGAGATGGCAAAGAGCTTTATTAACCGTGCCTAATCCTCAAGGATGATAAACATACCTTCGCGAATGTCGTGCTGCATGGTGTAGCCTGCATTCACTTCAACCACATATTTTGCCGGCAATTCTGACTGGATGCTTTCGTGTGAGTAGGGTGGGGTGTTTCTGTGAATGCGCACAATTTCAAAATCGGAGTTGGCAAAAATGATATCCAGGGAAATAGGGGTGTTTGCCATCCAGAAACTTCTTGGTTCTTCGCCGTCAAAAATAAATAGCATTCCTGCATCTGATGGAAGATTGTGTACATCCATGAGCCCTTCGCTTCGGCTTGCATCATCATCAGCAACTGCGGCTCTAATAGTAGAAACGGATTCTGAGCCGTATTCACTGAATGAAACCGTTGTTACAAATTCGAGATCCCGTGTTTCTGCCTGGCGTGTTTGCGGTGATTCTTCAGATTGAGCGCATGACACTACAAAAAAAAGTACCGTAATCAAATAGAGAAAAAATGATTTTTTAAAATGAAGCATCGGTTATGAAGAGTAAGTTTTTACTGAAAAAAGGATTAAAACAACGTTTAATATCTCATTTCAATTGTTAAATGCATCCTTAATGATACTTTGTTCTGCATGGGTATACAAGTTCTAAAGGTTGTAATTTTTAGCATTTTACGTTATTTTTAGAAACTGTGAAGTGAGCGCCGTAAGGTTCTCACTTTTTTTTGTACTTGGTATCGGGTAAAACTATGCAGAAGGATATTACAGAAGTTGTTAAAGAATTATCGGAACCCATTGTAAATCAACAAAAGATGTTTCTTGTTGATGTGGAGCTGAAGCATAAAAAAGTGCCTGAAGTATGGATTTTGGTTGATACAGAAGAGGGCGGCGTTAATGTGGATAAATGCTCGGCAGTAAGCAGAGAAGTAGCAAATTTGCTTGAAGAGCAGAACGTTTTTGGTGATGCCTACAGGTTAAACGTCTCCTCACCCGGCCTTTCGAGGCCTTTGAGTGACAGGCGGCAATACAGTAAGAATATTGGCCGCACAGCGAAGGTTAAGTACAAAGTTGAAAACAATTATTACACTGTTGAAGGTGTAATTGAAGCAGTTAATAATGAACTCATCACAATTTTAGATGAGAAAGACGAGAAGGTTGATGTACCATTCAGCCAGATTGTTGAAACAAAAATTATTCCAAAAATTTAGAATTAACTTTTTATACAGGTATAACTCTGATGCAAAACGATATTTCAAAGCTCATTATTCAGTCATTTGCGGAAATTGCAAAAGATAAAGGCATTGATAAAGATTTATTGCTGACCATTCTTGAAGATGTGTTCAGGACAATGATCAGGAAAAAATATGAATCAGATGAAGCGTTTGAAGTAATTTTAAATGCCGACAGAGGCGAGATACAGATTTTGCACATTCGTGAAGTTGTGCCGGAAGATGAATTAACAGATCCTGTAACTGAAATTTCTCTCAAAGATGCCCAAAAACACGATCCCGATTTGGAACTATACGATGAATTTGCACAGGAAATTTCAATTACAGACTTTGGGCGCCGTGCTGTTACAATGGCAAGGCAGCAGCTTGCACAAAGAATCCGTGAAATTGAAAAAGACAATATTTTTGAAGACTACTCCGACCGGGTAGGCGAAATTGTACTTGGGGATGTTTATCAGGTGCGATCAAACAAAGACATACTCGTTAACCATAACGGTGTTGAACTGCTGCTACCAAAAAACGAGCAGATTTATAAAGACCGCTACAGAAAGGGTGATACCATTCGCGCGGTTGTTGTTGAAGTGAAAATGATTGGCGGTAATCCATCCGTTATCATTTCAAGAACATCACCGCTCTTTCTTGAAAGGCTGTTTGAAAATGAAATTCCGGAAGTATTTGATGGCATCATCGAACTGAAGCGAATAGCCAGAGAGCCGGGAGATCGTTCCAAGGTTGCTGTGGTTTCGTACGATGAGCGAGTTGACCCCGTTGGTGCCTGTGTGGGAATGAAGGGAATTCGGATCCACGCTGTGGTACGTGAACTTCAAAACGAAAATATCGATGTTATCAATTACAGTGATGATATTATTGAGTTTATAAAACGTGCTCTTCAGCCTGCAAGAGTATTGAAAGTTGAAATGTCGGAAGATGGAAAGCGTGCAAGCGTTCTTGTGCCGGCAGATGAAGTATCCAAAGCAATTGGTAAAGGTGGGGTAAATATCCGCCTTGCGTCGAAACTTGTTGGATGCGAGATCGATGTGTTCAGAGAAGTTGAAGAAGAAGATGATATCGATATCTCAGAATTTACGGTTGATTTTGGCGAAGAGACCGTTAACCTGCTTCGAGAGATTGGTTGCGACAGTGCACGTGCTGTTCTCGATCTTGATGAGGATGAGATTATTCGGCGTACAGAAGGCAAAATTACCAAAGAGCAAGCCGAAAGAATTATCGACATCATTGCATATGAATTTGAGGACGAAGAAGATTGATCGTACCTTTAACAGGTACATCCCGCAGTAAATTTTTTTGATATAACAGACGTACAAACGAATATATGACCAATCAAAAACCGAAAAAACTCTTTAAGGTTGCATCCGAATTTAATGTTGCCACTCAATCTATTGTTGATACACTGAGTGAGAACGGATTCGATATTGCAAACCGGCCAAACTCCAAGATCACCCAGGAAATGTATGAGGTGCTGGATGGAGTTTATGGAGACGATAAAGAGAAAAGCAGGGAACACGAAAAAGCGCGGGAAGAGTACGAGTCACGTAGAAATCAAATGATGTCAAATCGTAACGAACGTGTTACGATTGATACATTCCTTGAGCCGCTTGATGAGCTGCCAATTGAACCAGAGGATGTTCCTCCGCCAAAAGCTGAACCGGTTCTGGAACCTGTTGAAGAGGCAATTGAGCCTGAACCGGTTGAAGAAAAACAACCAGAGCCCGAAACAGAAGAGGAGACTGCTGAGCCGGAACTCAAAGAAGCAGAAGAGATTGTTGAGCCGGAACTCAAAGAAGCAGAAGAGATTGTTGAGCCGGAACCCAAAGAAACAGAAGAGGTTGTGGCGAAGGAAGAAGAACCGGAGGTTGAAGAGGTAGCGGATGAGCCTGAGGAAGAGGATACCGATGAACTTGAAGAGGAAGTATCCAAACAGGAAGAGGAAGAAGAAATTGTGCGTGGCCGTGCCGATAAACTAAGTGGCACAAAAGTACTTGGTAAGGTTGAATTTTCGCGGGACACCAAGAAAAAGCGTAAAACCCGTAAACGAAGAAAAGACAGAACTGAGGCTGATGAAGCGGCTCCTGCTAAACAGAAAGCCAAAGAGAAACCTGCTGATACTGCTCCGCCATCCAAGAAGCAGAAAAAGAAAAAATCGAAGCAGAGCAGTAAAGTTGATGAAGAAGATGTAGAGAAGAAAATGCGTGAAACCATGCAAAAATTGCAGGGAACCGCAACAGTAGGCAGCAGGCGGCAAAAGAGAAGAAGGCAGCGTAAAGAGGAGAGAGAAGAAGAACGCGCCATGATGGAGGAGATGGGAGAACTTGAAAATGATGTGCTCGAAGTGGCAGAGTTCATCACAGTAAGTGATCTGGCCGACCTTCTTGATGTGAAACCAACCGATGTAATTACGACTTGTATGAATATTGGTATGATGGTATCTATCAACCAGCGACTTGATGCGGCTACAATAGAACTTGTAGCTTCTGAGTACGACTTTGATGTGAATTTTGTAGATGCTGATGAGATGATCGAAGATGAGATCATTCAGGAAGAGGACGATCCCGCCGACCTGCGTCCCCGTGCACCGATTATTACAGTAATGGGTCACGTTGATCACGGGAAAACGTCACTTCTTGATTACATCAGAAAAACAAAGGTTGCAGCGGGTGAGGCCGGTGGTATTACCCAGCACGTTGGTGCTTACGAAGTGGATACCGAATCCGACAAAAAAATAACTTTCCTAGATACACCGGGCCACGAAGCTTTTACTGCTATGAGAAGCCGGGGTGCCCAGGCTACAGATATTGTAATTCTGGTAGTAGCTGCCGATGACTCGGTAATGCCCCAAACAATTGAAGCGATCAACCACGCCAAAGCAGCAAATGTATCTATTGTTGTGGCAATCAACAAGATGGATAAGGAGGGAGCTAACCCTGATAAAATTAAACAGCAGCTCTCTGAGCATGGCGTAATTGTTGAAGACTACGGTGGCACAAACCAGTGTGCGGAAGTATCTGCTCATACAGGAATGGGTATTGATGAACTGCTCGATAAAGTTCTCATTGAAGCGGAATTGATGGAACTGCAGGCAAACCCCGACCGCCTTGCACAAGGTATTGTTCTCGAATCACGTGTTGACAAAGGAAAGGGTACAGTTGCCAACGTACTGGTACAAAACGGAACACTTAAAATTGGGGATCCTTTTGTTGCCGGTTCCGTATCGGGCAGAGTACGAGCCATGGAAAATGAACATGGCCAACGATTGAAAGAAGCCGGGCCCTCTGTACCTGTGCAGCTTACCGGGTTTGTTGATTCACCGCAGGCAGGTGATAAACTTATTGTGCCGAAAGATGAGAAAACAGCTCGTGAAATTGCGAATCAGCGTCAGCAGATCAGACGCGAACAGAACCTGAGAAAAGTGAAACACCTTACTCTGGATGATCTCTCAAGAAGAATGGCACTCGGTGAGGTTTCTGAACTGAATATCATCATCAAGGCTGATGTGGATGGTTCTATTGAAGCACTTTCCGGAGCTCTGCAAAAATTGAGTACTGAAGAAGTTTCTGTAAATATCATTCACACCGGCTCTGGTGCTATTACCGAATCGGATGTTCTCCTCGCTTCTGCTTCAGACGCCATTATTATCGGTTTCCAGGTGCGGCCAACAGCCAATGCACGGAAACTGGCTGAAAATGAAAGTATCGATATTCGTCTCTTCAGTGTTATTTATGACGCCGTGGATGAAGTTCACGATGCACTCGAAGGCTTACTTTCACCGGAGATAAAAGAGGAGATGAAAGCTCTTGTTACTGTGCGTGAAGTGTTCAAAGTATCGAAAGTTGGTACCATTGCCGGTTGCTATGTAACTGAGGGTAAAGTGAACCGTAATAATCCGCTGCGTATCATCAGGGATGGTGTTGTGATTTACGACGGTGAGATCGATTCCCTGAAACGTTTCAAAGACGACGTTAAAGAAGTACAATCCGGATACGAATGCGGTATTAGTATTAAGAACTTTAACGACATTAAAGTTGGTGATGAGTTCGAGAGCTACGCAATTGTAGAGCAGAAGCGTAAACTGGAAGACGCCCAGTAGAGCACGATCTGTAACTGACTGAATTTTTGCCCCCGCATTATGAGTATACGAACTGAAAAACTGGCATCGGTTATAAAGCAGGATCTGGGAGAAATCTTGCAGCGAAATTTTCAGCCGCAGGGAGCTTTCATCACCGTAACCCAGGTAAGGGTTACAGATGACCTCTCCATCGCCAAAGTATATCTTAGTGTATTTTCGCCCGGCAGGGACCCTGAGCCAATCTATAAACACATTGATGATCATCAAACAGAGATACGGTATCAACTTGCAGGCAGGATAAAAAATCAGGTTCGCAGAATACCTGAATTGATCTTTTTTCAGGACGACACATCAGAGTATGTGAATAAAATCGAAACACTCTTCTCCAAGGCCAAGCAGAGCGGTTCATCAGGGGATCGTTCTGAAAGCTGATTTTATACTCTGAAAACTGCCTTTCTCTATGGCTAAACCTATTCCATTATCAGAATTACCTGTAATAAACTCAGATAATTTTGAACAGTTTAGCCCTGATTACTATCAAGCAGGAACTGTAATACTTTTGGATAAGCCACGGGATTGGAGCAGTTTTGACCTCGTGAAGTATGTGCGCAATCGCTTGCCTGTAAAAAAAGTTGGCCATGCAGGGACGTTAGATCCACTTGCAACCGGCCTTCTGATTGTTTGCACCGGGAAAGCAACCAAAACTATATCACAGATACAGGAGCTTGCAAAAGAGTATGTGGCCACAATAAAGTTCGGTGAATCAACGGCAAGTTATGATGCTGCGATGGAGCCTGATGAAATTGCAGTCTGGCAGCACATCACAGAAGAAAAAATAATTGAAAAACTTAGCACTGTTTTTACCGGTAATATTCAGCAAAAACCACCGGCTTATTCCGCACTTCGGATTGGAGGGCGCAGAATGTACGAACTTGCACGAAAAGGGAAAGAAATAGAAATTAAGGCCAGGCCGGTAGTTATTCATGAAATTGAATTAATGGAAGTAAAGCTGCCGGAAATTGTTCTCAGAGTTCGCTGCGGAAAAGGTACATATATTCGCTCACTTGCTCATGATTTAGGTCTTGAGCTCTCATCACGGGCTCACCTCACTGCTCTGAGAAGAACTAAAACAGGCGATTTTGATGTTGATGATGCAATAACACCGGAAACTTTTAAAAGCTTGATTAAACCCAAAAGCGATGGCTGATATTGTTTATTTAAAAGATGTTGAGAGAAATAGGGCCACAGTTCTTACAGTTGGTACGTTTGATGGTGTACATGCAGGACACAAAGTATTAATCAATACAGTAGTTCAAACAGCAAAAGAACAGAGTGCACGCAGTGTAATTGTTACGTTTGATCCACATCCAAGAGAAATCATTAACCCAGGTAAATCTGGTATTAAACTGCTAAGCTCACTTGAAGAGCGAAGCGAGCTTCTGTCTGATCTCGGTGTAGATGAAATGGTGGTTATCCCATTCGACAGAGATTTTTCTCTTTTGACTTCGGAGGAATTTGTGCGTGATGTTGTTTGGGAAAAAATTGGAGTTTCACATTTTGTAATCGGGTACGATCATCACTTTGGGCGCGACCGGGAGGGTACCATTGAAACAGTTGAGATGCTTGGCAGTGAACTTGGGTTTACCTCGCACATTGTATCTCGCCAGGAAGTAGGAAGTAAAACAGTAAGCAGTACAGCTGTAAGGCGGGCACTGCAGGATGAGGGAGATATGAAACAGGCTGCAAGCTTTTTAGAACGATTCTATATTCTGAATGGAACGGTGGTTCACGGGGATAAGCGCGGTAAAACAATTGGATATCCCACTGCAAATATCCAGGTACGCAATTCCAGAAAAATTATCCCAAAACGCGGAGTATATGCCGTTTGGATTCGGGTTGATGGAAGCTACCATGCCGGCATGATGAACATCGGCATTCGCCCAACTTTTGAAGGAGACGCTGAAACTCTTGAAGTAAATATTTTTGATTTTGATACGGATATTTATGGAAAGGATATACAGATTCAATTTGTTGAAAGGCTTCGTGATGAAAAGTCGTTTAACGGCCTTGAAGAGCTAAAAAATCAGCTTGCCGGTGACAAACGCAATGCCCAAATTGTTTTGGGGAACTCATCACCAAATATTGCAAAACAAGCGAAATAAGCGTATTTTGGTTTGCTATACAAGAAAAATAGATACAATATTTACAAACGATAATGAGCATAACAAAAGAACAAAAAGCAGAAATTATTCAAAAATTTGGCGGGACAGCTGAAAACTCAGGTTCCGTAGAAGCACAAATCGCTATTCTAACCGCACGAATCAACGATTTGACCGGTCATTTAGGTGAAAACAAAAAAGACCATGCTTCAAGAAGAGGTCTTTTAAAAATGGTAGGTAAGCGAAGAAGATTATTAAACTACCTAAGCGATAACGATATTTTAAAGTACCGAGAGCTCATTAAAGAGCTTGGCATAAGAAAATAAGCATTTCCTATGGGCACGTATTTTTATATGTGCCTTTTTTTTATCTGTATGTTTCGAAAGCCTATCATAGAAATCCGCAGATATGTTTATTAAGACGACAAAAGACGAAATAATAGTAAGAAGACAATTAGAAAACAGTTATGAAAGAAGAATTTAGAAGCGTAGAATTTGCACCCGGAAAAACAATTTCAGTAGAAACCGGCAGAATTGCCAAGCTGGCTGATGGTGCAGTAATGGTTCGCATGGGCGATACCATGGTACTCTGTACAGTAGTAAGTGCAAAAGAAGCAAAGCCGGGGCAAGATTTTTTCCCGCTTGTAGTTGACCTCAGAGAGAGTTTTACAGCCGCAGGAAAATTCCCGGGCGGATTTTTGAAAAGAGAGGGCCGGCCATCTGATGATGAAACACTTGCAAGCCGGTTGATTGACAGAAGTTTACGGCCTCTTTTCCCAAAAGGATATTACAATGATACACAGGTAATTTGTCAGGTATTTTCTTCCGATGGGCAGAACCAGGCCGATGTACTCGGTGCTTTTGGTGCATCTGCAGCAATTCACATCTCAGATATTCCTTACGACGGGCCAATGGCTCAGGTAAAAGTAGGGCGCATTAATGGTGAGTTCGTGATTAACCCTACCATAGATGAGCTCAAAGAGAGTGACATGGATATGGTTGTGGCCGGTACAGCAAAAAGCGTATTGATGATTGAAGGCGAGATGAGCGAAATCAGCGAGAAAGAGATGCTGGAAGCCATCAAAACCGGCCATGAGTCTATCATCAAATTGTGTGAATTCCAGGAAGAACTCAGAAAAGAGTTTGGAGTTGAGAAGCGAGAGTTTGTACCTGAAGAGGGCAACATAGAGCTCGAAGAGAAAGTAGCTGCTCTTGTTGGTACAAGGCTTCACGATATTGTTGGACAGGGACTTAGTAAGTACGAATTCAGTGGTAAACTAAAAGAAGTTAAAACTGAAGTAGTGGAAACTATTACTGCTGAAGAGGGATTTGAAGATGCCGGCGGCGAAGTTTCGGGTATTTTTGGCGACTTGGTGAAGGATGCTGTGCGTAACATGATTCTTGAAAATAAAAAGAGAATTGATGGGCGCGGTCCGGAAGATATCCGGGATATCTGGACTCAGGTTGGATACCTGCCAAGAGCACACGGTTCATCAATTTTCTCACGAGGAGAAACTCAGGCACTCGTATCTGTTGCGCTTGGAACCAAGCGCGATGCACAAAGTGTTGACACACTCTTCTATCAGAAAGAACAAACATTTATGCTTCACTACAATTTCCCGCCCTATTCAGTTGGAGAGGCAGGGTTTATGAGAGGGCCGGGAAGGCGCGAAATTGGGCATGGCCATCTTGCCGAGCGCGCTCTCAAAATGGTTCTGCCAGACTTTGAAGATTTTGGTTATGTGGTACGGGTGCGATCTGATATTACCGAATCTAACGGTTCATCTTCCATGGCTTCAGTTTGTGGCGGTTCAATGGCGCTAATGGATGCAGGTGTTCCGCTTCCAAAGCCGGTTGCAGGTATTGCAATGGGAATGATTGTTGGAGAAAACAACACGGTTGTTCTTTCTGATATTCAGGGAGAGGAAGATTTCATGGGTGATATGGATTTCAAAACTGCCGGTACAGCAGATGGCCTCACTGCCACTCAAATGGACATGAAAGTTCAGGGTATCAGCTTCGAAATTATCGAAGAGGCGCTTGAGCAGGCGTACAAAGGCAGACTGCATATTCTTGAGAAAATGGCAGAAACAATTTCCGCATCGCGAGAATCGCTTTCTAAATATGCCCCTCAGTTTGTACGCATGACGATTGATGGCGACAGCATTGGAGCTGTAATTGGCCCGGGTGGAAAAGTAATTCAGACTCTTCAAAAAGAGACAGAAACTGAAATCTGGATCGAAGAAGATGAGCAGGGCAAAGGCCAGATTACGATCTCAGCCGATAATCTCGATAAGGCAGAAGCTGCTAAAAAACGTATTCAGGCTATTGCCGGTCAGCTCGATGAAGGTGCTACCTATCAGGGCACGGTAAAAGCCATTAAAGAGTATGGTGCTTTTGTTGAGATTGTACCCGGAAAAGAAGGCTTGCTTCATATCTCTGAGCTGGAGCACGGCCACGTAAAAAAAGTTGAGGATGTTATCTCAGTTGGAGACCAGATAGATGTTAAACTTCTTAAAGTTGAGCATGGCGGAAAACTAAGATTATCAAGAAAAGCTCTTCTTCCGAAAGAAGATGAAGAGTAATTCTTTACGAATCTGAAATTCTTAAAAGCGGCCTCATTCATATGAGTGCCGCTTTTTTTATAACTAATACTTAAGTAGCATTTCGATTTTTTCCTTCAGCCGGTAATTGGCCATATATCCATTTTCAAGTTCTCTGCTAAACGGAATAGGGGTGTGAAGGGATGAGCACCGAAAAACTGGCGCATCAAGATAACCAAACGCTTTTTCCGAAATTCCGGCGGAGATTTCGCTCATAGGGCCGAGTATTTCTGATGGTTCCTGCAACAACAGAACCTTTCCGGTTTTAAACACAGAGCCGATAACTGTTTCCCAGTCAATAGGGGCGAGGCTCCGCAGGTCCACAAGCTCAATGCTGATCTCTTTTTTTTCATACTCGGGGATTACATCCAGAGCCCAGTGAACTCCCATTCCATATGTAATTATCGTTAGATCATTTCCCTGTTTTACAACGCTGGCTTTTGAGAGATCTACAAACCTGCAGTGATCTTCTGTAACATCTTTGATGCTTCTGTACAGCTTTTTGTGCTCGAAAAATAGGACAGGGTTTGGATCGAACAGAGAGGTATATAACATATTCTGCGCATCTTCCACAGATGAAGGAACCAATACACGCATACCCGGCAGCTGCATAAACCAGCTTTCAGGGCTCTGTGAATGAAATGGGCCCGCAGCAACCCCTCCGCCATGTGGAGCTCGTAATGTAACATTCAGGTCTGGCATCCAGCGATACCGGCCTTTCGAAAGGTTATTCACAATTTGGTTAAACCCGCACGAAATAAAATCAGCAAACTGCAGCTCTACCACAGGTTTAAATCCTTCCATAGCTAAACCAATAGCGGCACCTATAATGCCCGACTCGATAATGGGCGTATTACGCACACGGCCTTTTCCATATCGCTCCAAAAAGCCTTCGGATACTTTGAAAACGCCTCCATACTCAGCAATGTCCTGCCCCATCAAAATAAAGCTTTCATCTTCATCAAAAGCCTGTTCATGGGCAAATTTAATGGCATCAACCATTCGCTTTTCGGTTGATGAATACGACTTGCCATTTACGGATGATTTAGGCTGTCTGCTGAGATCTGCGCGACTCAGTTCCGCCTGTTCATCAAAAGATGGTAGTGGTGCGACAAGCGCCTTTTCTAGATCACCGGTAAAGATCTCTTTAATCTCATTTTTGATGTTAATTCGCTGGTCGTCACCTTTTAGAATACCCTCATCCCTCATCCAGTTTTCGAACAGCAGGATCGGATCTTTCTTTTTCCATACCTCAAACTTTTCATCGGGTATGTAGAATGTACCTGAGGCTTCTTCATGTCCCCGCATTCTGAACGTAAGTGCTTCAATCAAAACGGGAGTGCCGTTTAGTGCAGATTCTTTTGCTTCTTCAATGGCTTGCTGCATTTCAAAATAGTTATTCCCGTTAACCAGAATTCCCTTCATGCCATATCCTGCAGCACGGTCAACAAGATTTTCGCAGGCGTACTGTTCGGAAGTGGGGGTGGATAACCCATACCCATTATTTTCGATTAGGAAAACCACAGGAAGATTCCATACAGCTGCGAGGTTACATGCCTCATGAAAATCGCCTTCACTTGTGGCACCATCGCCACAAAAACTCAGTGCGATGTTTCCGTTATCGTGCAATTTATTGGCTAGGGCAACTCCTGCAGCTACAGGCATGGTTGCGGCGAGGTGGGAAATCATCCCAAAAATTTTCTTTTCAGGAATTCCGAAATGAAATGAACGATCCCTGCCGCCTGTATACCCATCGGCACGGCCCATCAACTGGCAAAAAAGATTGTATAGCGGAACTTTCCGGGTGGTAAAAATCCCAAGATTTCTATGCATCGGGAGGATGTAATCATCTTTGTCGAGCACACGCCCAACAGCAACGGAGATAGCCTCCTGGCCTATTCCCGAAAACCATTTGCTTATTCGATTCTGCCGTAAAAGATTAAGCATTTTCTCTTCTATAAGGCGGGGTAGCAGTAAATCTTTGTAAATATCTAACGCAATCTCAGTAGAAATTTTTTTTGCTGGGGCTATCATTAATACTATTTTTGTGTGTAATTTAGCTGACTTAACAAGTGAGCAATGCTCAGGAACCTATAATATAAATCTGACCATATGGCCAGGGATAAGAGACAATTTGTCAATCACCATCTTACAAAAACTTAGTTATTAATAGTAATACAGGAAGACATTAAATGGAAGCACTTGGACGACAAATTCTTGTAGAATTTTATGACTGTGACCAGTCAAAATTAAATGATGTTAGTTACGTAGAAACCTCACTCATACAGGCAGCAAAGGCATCACACGCCACTCTTATCTCTCACAATTTCCACAAATTCAGCCCCTACGGAATAAGTGGAGTAGTAGTTATAGCCGAATCTCATATTGCCATTCACACCTGGCCTGAGTATAACTATACAGCAGTAGACATTTTTACCTGTGGTGATACCATAGACCCATGGGTTATTCAGGAGTATCTCAAAGAGAGTTTTGAATCGAAGAACGTATCGAGTATGGAAATGAAGAGAGGTATGTTTAAAGTGCCGGAAGGGCAGAAGCTTCTTTTTAAGCCAAATCAGGAATACCAAAAAAATTAATTATTTATAGTTATGATGGTAAAAACCCCAGATATTTACTGCCTTGTGAAAGGTGCAGCCGAAGGCAGAACGCGTTTAAATGCATTTGATAAAGCACTCTTAGATGCCGGAGTAGGAGATACTAATCTCATGAGAATGAGCAGTATTCTGCCACCCGCAGCCGAAGAAATTTCCGTTAATGAGCTTGTGCTTCCAAAAGGCGGATTAATACCCCTTGCTTATGCTACTATCGACAGTACCACTCCGGGCAGAATGATTTCAGGAGCGATTGCAGTAGGGATACCGGAAGACGACAGAGAGCCGGGTGTAATCATGGAATTTGAAGATCATGCACCGCTATCCACAGTTGAGGAGATTGTTCGCCAAATGGTGGTTGATGGGTTTGAGTACAGAAACCGAAAACTCAAAGAGATTAAAACCATTGGCATCGAGCATAAAGTTGAACAGTGTGCTGCTGTATTTGCTGCTGCTGTGCTTTGGTATAGATAACTAATTTTACTCTGTCAGACTATTAAACTCACAACCCTTCTCCATAATACGATTTATTTATGCCTCTTCAGTACAATGAGTTTTATAATGAGCAAACCGGCCTCACCATTGGGCTAAAAAAACTTCTTTTCTCCGAGCAGTCTGAGTATCAGTTGGTTGAAGTTTATGAAACCGATACCTGGGGCAACTTAATGACCATAGACGACATGGTAATGCTGAGTGAGAGAGATGAATTTGTATATCATGAAATGCTTGCCCATACGGCTATGTTTACCCATCCAAATCCCAAACGAGTACTTATTATTGGCGGCGGTGATGGTGGTACGGCAAGGGAAGTTCTAAAGCACGCGTCCGTTCAACATGTAGATATGGTTGAGATTGACAAAACCGTTGTTGATGCCTCAAAACTACATTTTCCCGGTGTGGGAGATTTCGATAATCCTAAATTGAATGTTCTCTACGAAGATGGCATAGCATTCGTAAAAAGTGTACAAACACCATATGATGTGATTATCATTGATGGTTCTGATCCGGTTGGGCCCGCAGAAGGGTTGTTTGAAAAAGATTTTTATCAGTTCTGTATAGATGCACTCTCTGATGATGGCGTACTCACTGCCCAAACTGAGAGCCCTTGGGTAGAATCGTACTATCCAAGTATGAAAAAAGTGTTTTACGCATTGGATGATCTTTTCCCTATCTCAAAAATGTACATCAGCTATATACCTCTTTACCCGGCGGGAATGTGGTCAATGGCTTGTGCTTCAAAGCAGGAAGATCCTCTTGGGGATGATGTGCAAAAACGAATTTCTTCATCTTCTGACTGGTTAGCAGGCCTCAAATATTATAATACTGAAGTTCACAAAGCAGCCTTTGCTCTGCCCAATTTCGTGAAAGAGATCATCAGCAGGTAGTGATCGGGTAATTCACTTCTGATGCATTGATTCTGATGATGTAGCATATGAGCCAAACTTATGCTACACATCAAGAAAAGGGCTTTTTGGCATTCTCGCTCTCAAACTTTCAAAAGTTTCTGAAAATAATTTATCAATAGAGTTGATTTTTTCGAAAAATCTAAGGCCCAAAAATCTGCTAACGTAAAGTAGCGCAGATAGTAAAGAATTTTTAATTCGCGGAATCTTATTGTTGAACTCTTGCAATGGCATGGTGGTTTTATGCAATATCCAACACTCATAGAATGAGTATTAAACCTTAAACAAACCACCTACAAACATGGATCTAATTAGTTCTTTAGGGAATGCAACCTTCGAGAATTACGTAGCCCTCGACTCTGGTTTCACTGAAATGGCCTATCAGATGTCTGCCCACGTCTTAACACTGGGTTACGCAATAATGCTCGCCGCGTTGCTTTATTTTATACTTACAATGAAAACAGTTGCACCGAAATACCGTATTTCGTCAGTGCTTTCTGTTGTAGTTATGGTTTCAGCATTTTTACTATTGCTTGTTCAGCAGCAAAACTGGACTGGCGCTATGGTATTTGATTCTGAAACTGCACGTTACGTGCTTGGCAGTAACACCGACCTTTTCAATAATGGATATCGCTATCTGAACTGGTTGATTGACGTGCCTATGCTTCTGTTCCAGATACTCTTCGTAGTAACTCTTACAAAAAGTGATTTTAGTAAAATCCGAAATGGATTTTGGTTCTCCGGTACCGCAATGATCATTACCGGTTATATAGGCCAGTATTACGAAGTAACCAGCCCGGGGCTCTTTTTCTTCTGGGGCTTCTTATCAACTGTCTTCTTTGTGCACATTCTCATTCTTATGAAACGTGTAATTACTGAAGGTAAGGAAGGTGCTCCACCAAAAGCCCAAAAATATCTCGGTACCATTTGGACGCTATTCCTCTTCTCCTGGATGCTATACCCGGGTGCATACTTAATGCCATATCTGTTCAGCCTTGGCCTGGAGCCAGCATTGAGCGAGACAGCAGTTGTGGCACGCCACATTACCTACACTGTAGCTGATGTTAGTTCAAAAGTTATTTACGGAATTCTGCTTACGCTAACTGCACAAGAAATGAGCAAAGCAGATGGGTACGATTACGAAAAATTAGATAGTGCAATCTAACCTTTTCTTGTTGAATTATGAGCAAAAGCCCTGTTGGAAAACAGGGCTTTTTTTTTGCCCAAGAAATAATTTTCTGATCAATTTTTTTAACCTATTTTTTGCTACAGCAACTGAAAATTAAATATGATGTGTTTTGAAAGATTCTGATAAAAGTAAATCAGGTTTCAGGTTAATAATTATCTGGTCATTAGGTTTTTTATTCGCTTTTGCACTTTTTGGTATTCTCTTCAGGGTAGTTTTCCCGATTGAGCGTATTCTTGGCCCCTCAGAATTTATAGACAAGGTTTTTCTGGAGGATGAATCCGTCTATTTCCGATCAGCAGATGATGAAGAACCGGCCGGTACTATTGAAGGCGGCACAATTCTTTTTGTGATTGATGTGCAAAATGAAAAAAGTCTTGTTCGCCCTCTGCCAACCACAAAACCCGATAGTATCTGGGTTCCATCCGGATATTTCATTGCCTACAATAGAGAGAATTTCAGGCAGTGGCTGCTCGAGGAAGAGAGAAAAAGACACAATTAATCCGCTTAAACAAAATTTCAGATTTATAAACCACAACCTACTCTATCCAAAATGAAATACAGATATCTCGTCTCTCTTTTTCCATTGATAATTTTCATCGCTTGTAGTGAACCTCGCCAGGAACCCCTCTATGAGCAACTATCTCTCGAAGAGATTACCATAGAAAAACTCACAGCCGGATATGAAAACGGTGATTATACTATTGAGCAAGTTGTGCAGGCTTATTTACAGCGAATAGAAGAGATCGACAGAAACGTCCCTGGTTTAAACTCTGTAATAACCATTAATGAATTTGCTCTACAGACTGCAGCTGAACTTGATGAGGAGCTTCAAAACGGATCGCTTCGCGGCCCACTTCACGGAGTACCAGTTCTGTTAAAGGATAATATCGACACGTATGACATGCCCACAACTGCTGGTTCACGGTTTCTTGAAGGATCCATCCCGCCTGAAGATGCTTTCATCGTAAAGCGTTTACGTGATGAAGGTGCCATCATATTAGGTAAAACAAACCTTAGTGAGTGGGCAAACTTTCACAGTAGTTTCTCATCAAGCGGATGGAGTGGCCTGGGAGGGCAGGTAAATAACCCATATGAAATCTCCAGAAATCCGTGTGGTTCAAGCTCAGGATCGGGTGTTGCAGCTTCTGCTAATCTTGCTGCAGTTACTATCGGAACGGAGACAAATGGATCTATAGTTTGTCCGGCAAATGCGAATGGGGTAGTTGGCTTTAAACCAACGGTAGGGTTGTGGAGCAGAACCGGAATCATCCCAATAAGTTATACAACAGACAGTGCCGGACCCATGACAAGAACTGTGCGGGATGCTGCTGTTCTGCTTGGTGCACTTGCAGGGCCAGATGATAGAGATGAACTGAGTAAAGAATCAGAAGGGCATATGTATGATGACTATACCCAATTTCTGAATGAAAATGGCCTTGAAGGTAAGCGAATAGGTTTCTTTACCGGCCCGATGGGGAGCCATTTTAGGGTTGATTCTTTGATGTACCAGGCGGTTCGCGATTTTGAAAAACAGGGAGCAGATATCATAGAAATTGATGCAATTAAAGGGCAGAACATAGGTGGTGACGCATTCCGTGTTCTGCTCTATGAATTTAAAGATGGCCTGAACAACTATTTCGTATCGTTAGGTGATGATGCTCCCATTCGTAGTATCGAAGAGCTTGCTGAGAAAACTCGGGAGATGGAGATTGAAATTGAGCAATTCGACAGAAGTTTGATCTTTCAGGCTGCTGAGGCGGGTGATCTTGATTCTGAAGAGTACCTGAGTTCTCTCGAAAATATGCTGCTATATAGCAGGCAGGAGGGAATTGACAGAGTAATGGATGAGTACAATTTGGATGCGATTATTTCCCCTACGGGTTCGCCAGCATGGAAGTCTGATCCGATAATGGGAGACAACTTCAGGCTAAGTTCAAGTTCGCCATCAGCAAGAGCCGGTTACCCGATTATTACACTGCCAATGGGCAGTATTGATGGCTTGCCTGTTGGTATCTCCATCTTTGGGAGAGCATGGAGTGAACCGCTTCTGTTGGAAATAGCATACGCTTACGAGCAGACAACCAACCACCGATTAGTACCACGGTTTCTTGATTAACGTTCTGTATCTGCTATTTTTTTCATACATTTTAAAT
>REDS01000195.1 GCA_007693395.1 Balneolaceae bacterium
CAGAACAAACGTTAGTCAATATGGATTTCGAGACCGAGACCCATTAATTCACGTAATAGTACTTTGAACGATTCCGGTATGTCGCCTTCAGGCAAGTTTTCACCTTTAACAATGGCTTCATAGACCTTTGATCGTCCTTTTACATCATCGCTCTTAACTGTGAGCATTTCTTTCAGAATGTTGGCTGCACCGTAAGCATATAGTGCCCATACCTCCATCTCACCAAGCCGCTGGCCACCAAACTGTGCTTTACCACCAAGTGGTTGCTGCGTAATGAGTGAGTATGGCCCGATAGACCGGGAGTGCATCTTATCTTCAACAAGGTGGTTCAGTTTAAGCATATACATGATACCAACTGTTGTTTTCTGATCCATTCTCTGGCCGGTGCGTCCATCATAGAGGTACACCCTTCCATCTTCAGGAAGCCCGGCTTTTCTGAGCTCTTCCTGAACCTGGTCATAAGAAGCACCATCAAATATTGGTGATGCATATTTCACTCCAAGCTTTTTACCGGCCCAGCCAAGAATTGTCTCATAAATCTGGCCAAGGTTCATACGGGAAGGTACACCAAGCGGGTTAAGCACAATATCAACAGGAGTACCATCCGCGAGGAATGGCATATCTTCTGCGGGTACTACTTTCGCAATAACACCTTTGTTACCATGGCGTCCGGCCATCTTATCACCAACCTGCATTTTACGCTTCTTGGCAACATAAACTTTTGCCTTCTGGATAATTCCCGGCGGCAGTTCATCTCCTACCTGAATTTGATACTTACGCCTCTTGGCCTCAGTATCGATTTCCCGGCGAAGATCTCTGTAATTTTTAAACAACAGGCGAACATGCTTCACAAGGTTTTCGTCGGTTGCCCAATCAATGTTCTCATTGATATTTACAGGATCGAGCTCCTCAAATACTGATTTTTTATACTTTTCACCTTTAGGAATAAGCTCAACTGCGGCATAATTATATACTCCTGGTGATGTTTTATCCCTAAGAAGGCTGTACATTTTATCAGCCCATTTTGAGTTCAGATCAGCAAGTTTTTGTGCATAGCGCTCATTCTCTTGCTCAACAAGCTTCTTCTCTTCTTTTCGAGAGATTTGCTCATCTCTTTTACGGCTGAAAAGCTTTGTGTTGATGACAACACCGGAAACACCAGGAGGTGTTTTGAGTGATGCGTCTTTTACATCACCGGCTTTATCACCAAAGATAGCTCTTAATAGTTTCTCTTCAGGAGTAGGATCTGTTTCACCTTTTGGTGTAATCTTTCCAACAAGAATATCGCCGTGGTTTACTTTTGCACCAATACGAACAATACCTCTTTCATCAAGATTTCTCGTGGCTTCTTCACTTACGTTTGGAATTTCACGAGTGAGTTCTTCTTCACCACGTTTAGTATCTCGAACTTGTTGCTCAAATTCTGTGATGTGGATTGATGTATAGACATCATCCTGCACAATTCTTTCACTGATTACAATTGCATCCTCAAAATTGTACCCTCTCCATGGCATGAATGCAACCAAAAGGTTACGGCCAAGAGCAAGTTCACCTTTTTCGGTAGCACAGCCATCAGCAATTGGGTATCCCTTTTTCACCTTATCGCCAACCGATACAACTGGTCGCTGGTTAACAGTGGTATCCTGATTGCTACGTTCAAATTTCTGGAGTTTGTAACTCTTTACTCCTTCATCGAAGAAACAGTTTTGCTCTAATTCTGTGCGGTTGTATTTGATTCGTACTTCATTGCCGCTTACGTAAACAACTTCACCGTCTCCCTCAGCTGTAATAATAGCGCGGGAATCTTTAGCAGCACGCTGTTCGAGTCCGGTTCCTACAATTGGAGATTCAGGCCGCAATAAAGGTACTGCCTGCCGCTGCATGTTAGAGCCCATAAGTGCACGGTTAGCATCATCGTGCTCAATGAATGGGATTAACGCTGCAGCAAGAGATGTAATCTGGTTTGCAGAAACATCCATATACTCAATCTCTTCGGGTTTTGCTAAACCAACGTTGCTATCTCTGAACCGTGAGAAAATTGATTCATTTACAAATGTACCGTTTTCGTTAAGCGGAGCATTTGCCTGAGCAATAATCGTTTCATCTTCCTGCTCTGCAGCAAGGTATTCAACATCGTTGGTCACATTACCCTCTTTAACTTTACGGTAAGGGGTTTCTATAAATCCAAACTCATTTATCTTGGCATGCACACAAAGTGATGTAATCAAACCAATATTTGGGCCTTCCGGTGTTTCAATCGGGCAAAGGCGTCCGTAATGGGTGTAGTGAACGTCACGCACTTCAAAACCTGCTCTCTCTCTGGTTAAACCACCGGGGCCAAGAGCTGACATTCTTCTCTTATGGGTAAGTTCAGCCACAGGGTTAGTTTGATCCATGAACTGTGAAAGCTGATTTGTACCAAAAAAACTGTTAATTACACTTGAGATGGTTCTTGCATTAACGAGATCTTGCGGTGTGAGCTGCTCAGCATCGCGTGAATTCATTCTCTCGCGAATGGTACGTGCCATACGTGCAAGGCCAATTGCAAACTGTTGCCCAAGCTGCTCGCCTACAGTTCGTACACGCCGGTTGCTCAGGTGATCGATGTCATCAACCTGGCTTTTTAGTTCCTTAAGACGAATCACTTCTTTAATAATTGAAACAACGTCTTCTTTTGTGAGGTACTGAATTTCAGGATCAACATCTACCTTGAGACGTTTGTTAAGCCTGTATCGGCCAACTTCGCCAAGGTCGTATTTTTTATCGCTGAAGAATAACCGCTCAAGTACCTGGCGTGCTGTTTCAGGGTCAGGCATTTCACCGGTTCTGATCTGCTGATACACTTCTGAAAGAGCAGAAACCTCATCACTTGAAGGATCTTTTCTGAGTGTATTCATAATCACGGAACGTTCAGACTCTTCTGTACCCATTTTTTGAACAAGTACTTTCTTAAGATCAGCCTCTTTCAGAATACCAAAATCATCTTCAGTAAGAACGTGATCTCTTTCAAGAAGAATTTTAGTGCTGGTTGCTTCAGCAACTTCGCCTGTTTCATCATCAACAACTTCTTCAGTCACATCAACTGTGATATTAGTTGCTAATCGTTTTCCGACCAACTTGTCGTTATATGTTTTCTTTCCACCGTATGAAATTTCTTCTGATAGGCCAAAAAGTGCCAGGATTTCATCGTCAGAAGAGTACCCAAGAGCCCTGAGGAGAGTTGTCGCCGTAATCTTTTTCTTTCGGTCTATGTATGCCCAGAGTACGTCACGAATATCGTTCGTAAATTCTATCCAAGAACCTTTGAAAGGTATTACTCTTGCAGAATAGAGTTGCGTGCCATTAGGGTGTACAGACTGGCCAAAAAATACGCCTGGTGATCTGTGTAACTGGCTTACAATTACACGCTCTGCACCATTAATGATAAACGTTCCCCGCTCTGTCATCCATGGCAGATCGCCAAGAAATACTTCTTGTTCAATAGTTTCGGCTGCTTCATCCCCATCGGTTGATGAAAGACGTAAACGCGCTTTTAGCGGCACAGCGTAGGTTAAACCACGCTCCTGGCATTCACTAATATTATATTTTGGTGTATCTACAGTGTAATAGATGAATTCAAGAATATGAGTTTCCCGAGTATCTTGTATAGGAAAGTTCTCATAAAATATTCTTTGCAAACCCTGATTAACACGATCATCCGGTGCAACATCAAGCTGCGCAAACGTGTTGAATGATTCGAGCTGTATATCTAAGAAATCGGGGTAGTCTATTACATTTTTAATTCTGCCGAAAGATAGGCGGTCGGTAAACGGGATTTTCTCCATAATAGTACTCAAAAGGATGTTCTCCTTTAGGTTAAAAAATCAATGAGTTACGTATACATTTTTTTGTACAAGCCGTATACTATTTCTCACTTGTAGTTTAGACGCCAAAAGCCAACACCATAAATGATGTTGGCTAAGGCAAATTAGCTTAGAGCCAGCTTATTTTAATTCTACTTCAGCGCCGGCTTCTTCGAGTTTAGCTTTCAACTCTTCTGCTTCTGCTTTTGAAACAGCTTCTTTAACTGTGTTTGGTGCACCATCAACAAGCTCTTTGGCTTCTTTGAGGCCAAGTCCAGTTACGCCGCGTACTTCTTTAATTACAGCGATCTTCTTAGCACCTGCAGATTTGAGAACAACATCAAATTCAGTTTTTTCTTCTGCTTCTTCACCACCACCGGCAGCTGGGCCGGCTACAGCAACTGCAGCAGCAGCTGGTTTGATACCGTATTCTTCTTCGAGAACTTTTGCAAGTTCGTTAGCTTCCTTAATAGTAAGATTTACAAGTTGTTCAGCGAGTTCTTTAACGTCAGCCATTTGTTTTATTCTCCGTTCGTCGGTTTAATTTAAAAATTTTATAAAGTGTTGTTTAATCTTCGTTTTTTTCAGCAATTGTTTGTACTGCTGCAGCAATATTGCTGCCTTGTGCTTGCAAACCACCAACTACATTTGTTATTGGTGCCATAAGCAAGCCAATTATGTCTCCAATCACTTCATCTTTAGACTTCATTGAAGCGAGGATTTCTAATTGGTCTTCTTTGTAGAAGTCACCATCAATAAGGGCAGCCTTGAATTGTGGCTTTTTATGCTCCTTAATGTAGTCTTTCAATACTTTAGCTGGTGCAGCGAGCTCTTCATTCACAAAGGCAAAACCATTTTGGTCTTCCAAATGTGGGTAGAGATCTTCATATCCGCCAATTGTGTCCATTGCTCTTTTTACAAGTGTATTTTTATACACTTTAAAGAACACATTACCTTCTCTGAATTTTCCGCGCAGTTTACCCATATCTGATACAGACATGCCTGTATACTGTGTAATGTAAACTGCATTTGCGTTATTCAGCTGCTCGGTAATTTCTTCTACAATTGCCTTTTTATCTGATAGTGTCGGCATTGTTTTAACCTATTAAATTCTAAATTGAAGTAATTGATGATCGGCTAATAGGAATACTTGGGCCCATAGTAGTGCTTAAATAAGCACTTTTAATGTAGATGCCCTTAGCTGATGCCGGCCTCATTTTGATGATTGTTTGCAGAAACGAGATTAAATTTTCACGCAGCTGGTTAGCATCAAAACTTACTTTTCCAATAGAAATATGCAAGATACCGGTCTTATCAACTCTAAAGTCAATTTTACCGGACTTGAATTCCTTCACAGCATCAGCAACATCCATTGTTACTGTACCGCTTTTTGGATTTGGCATGAGTCCTCTGGGGCCTAACTGTCGTCCAAGCCTTCCAATTTTTCCCATTACATCCGGTGTAGCGATGATAATATCAACATCAGCCCATCCGGCTTCAATTTCGGAAATGTATTCATCCAGGCCTACGTAGTCTGCACCGGCCTCTTTCGCTTCTGCCTGTTTCGCTTCATTTACCAAAGCGAGTACACGTACCGATTTACCGGTTCCGTTGGGAAGAGAAACAGTACCTCGCACCATCTGATCGGCATGACGCGGATCCACACCAAGCCGCAGATCTAAATCTACAGACTCATCGAACGATGCAGTGCTTGTCTTTTTCACAAGATCACACGCTTCTTCAATGGTGTATTCCATGTCGCGATCGATTAATTCGGCGACCTGTTGATATTTCTTACCTCTGTTTGCCATTTCTTAAATCCTCTTATTTATCTCGGATTACTCGCAAACCCATACTTCTGGCTGTACCTGCAATCATTTCTGCTGCACGTTCAACATCAAAAGCGTTGAGATCTTCCATCTTCTGCTCTGCTATCTCTTTGCACTG
>REDS01000051.1 GCA_007693395.1 Balneolaceae bacterium
AGCGTCGGGACTCCGCTCGACATGACAATCGCGCATATAGCTATAAGAAAGACCGCTAAACACATACCTCCTTGGAAAGGAGGGGACTTTTATCGATACAATTCGAAGTATTATGAATCGAACTCAGGTTAAGAAAAACTTGTCAGATGGGTAAAAAAAAAGCCACCCCATGAAGAGATGGCTTTTAGAATGTAAATAAATGAAGACTTACAGTGGAGTAGCAACGATTTGATAACCAAGCCCTTCAACACCACAGCATCGAAATATAACATCAAAGATGAGTACTTCTTCTGCTTCATCATAACTGCCGGTAACATCCAATATAATAGTTTCCAGACCGGGTTCGTGAGAGAAAGGCGCTCCTATAACTGAACCTCCTGCGGTAACATTAAATGCATAAGGTACATCAAACCCGAATAAACCTCCGGCTATATTAGTTGTTGCAAACAGATAGGGATCACCATCAACAGAGATCGGCTCATCGGGCTGCACAATATCAAAGGTTCCGGCAAATGCAAAATCTCCGGTTGCCTCATATTCGTACGTTCCGGTTGGCACTTCGCCCAAACCATTAATGGTATAGGTTCTGGTATGGCCTATGTCTCCTCTGCCGATTGTAAGTGATTCACCACTTTCAGTTACAGCACTTTCAATGGTTAAGGTAAGATTTCGGGAAGTTCCCAAAGCAGCCGTTACCGGAAAGTCGAAAGTAATCGACCCGGTATCCAAACTGGTTGTTTCAGGGTCAAATTCGATGACAACTGTTCCGGCAGTACCACTTGTCAGTACGTAATCTTCACCCTGAACAGCATCACCACTGATGCTGTATTCAACGGTTACATTTTCTTCCTGCGTTTGTCCAAGCTGAAAAACTACGTCCAGATTGCCACCTGCTACAACATCCTGGTCAGCTGTTTGGATAATTACAAATGCTGGTATTACCCCACTTTCAATATCGATGGGTTCACTCACGTTTTCGCACCCATAAAAGATGAGCGCGAAAAGTGGTATTAGAAATAATAGTTTTTTCATTTTCATAATCTATTAGATATCAATTTGATAGAATTAGTTTTCAAACCACATTGGGGTATCCAGTATAGGATTCTCCGGTGTATTTGGGTTCGCAGCAATCTCAGACGGCGGATAAGGAAAACGCCGGATAATATCACCCAGGTCCGCATTTTGAGCCACTGTTAATTCAGGAAATTTCGTTCGTTTCCAATGGCTCCAGTTTTCCGGTGCCCTGTCGAGCACTTCGATGTACTGTTGAGTATGGATAGCTTCCAATGCTGCTGTTTCATTAGAAAATGAAGATGGCAGACTTTCAATGTATGCCGTTTTTTCTGCCTCAGGAATTCCGTTTAAAGAGCCGAAGCCCGGTGCGTTTGTAGTAAACGGATCGAGGAAATCAAGAGAAGCGCGAACTCCGGCGATATACGCTTCATGTGCACCAGCGAGGTTTCCTGTAGTCGCCAAAAACTCAGCTTCGTAGAAATGCACTTCAGAAGCTGTGAGCATGCGGCTTGGCCAGGTTCTTCGGATAATGTTCTGGCTCACCATGCTGGTTTCGCCACCCCACCCGGATACACCGGCTTCCTGACCAATAAACTCGGCAGCTTCGATGGTTGATCCATCGTACACAGCATACGAGAAGTACGTATTGCGGCGCGGATCTTCCAGTTCGTTCATGATATCTACCAGAGTTTTCCCGGCAAAAACAAAGATATTGCCATTTCCTGCACCTGTAAATCCACCGAAGAGGTTGTTCAGTACCCAAAGATTGTTGGCATTTTCATTATTGTCGAAGAACGGAATCGCTGCTTCATAGGCATTCTCTCTGATCAGCTCTGCGTTGTTCAGCAGATTTGCTATTTCAGAGTCAACAGCTGGATCCTGGTTTCTCAGGAACATGTAGGTTCTGAGCTTCAGAGAGTTTGCAAATTTCAGCCATCCTAGCATATCACCATCATAAACAAGGTCTCCTTCAACAACAGCAGGTTCGCCAAGTTGTATTTGGTTAATTGCTTCATCAAGCATGGAAATAACTCCTCGCAACACCGTTTCCTGATTATCAAATGCCGGCTCTGGAAACTGATCCGGGTCTGATGCCTCTGTGAATGGTATATCTTCCCACATCATGGTGATGGAGAAAAAGAGATAAGCTCTCAGGATTTTTGCCTGTGCTGCCACATTTGGCCTGATTGGTTCAATGTTTTCGGCTGCATCAATCATTAATACCAGATTTCTCATGCTGGTACCATACCAGTTACTCCAGGTGTTTCCTGTTGAGAAAGGACTGATGATATATCTGTCCGGATTAATGAATACTCCGGTTGATCCATTCGGTGCCCATGCGTTGATAAAAAAGGAACCGGATGGCTGGATTTCAATTGCTCGGTTAGAAGCTACGTTTGCCAGTACTGTAGGAAACAGCAGGTCTGGCGAAACTTCAGTGGCGGCATTTGGGTCTGTGTTGATATCTAAAAAATCATCACAACTGACAAACGCAAATGACAGCGCCGTTATCAATATTAAGCTTTTAAAAAGTTTCATAGTCGTCATTAATTTCAATGATTAAAATCTTACTTGGATGTTCGTTCCAAATGACCGAACAGATGGCAGTACGTTCCATTCAATTCCCTGTCCATTGGATGCAGAACCAAAGAGGCCTGTTTCCGGGTCGATATGTGGAACTTCACTGTAAAGCAGGAATAAGTTTCGTCCTTCAAATCCAATGACTACGCTGCTGAGCGGCATATTTTCGAGCCATCGAACCGGCAGTTCGTAATCTATTTTCACTTCCCGCAGTTTTACGTGTGTGGCACTAAAGGTATTACCCTCATGCATACTTGCACTTGCATACTGGTTCCAGAACTGCTGCATGCCCTGTACAGGAACATTGTTTGGGATGTAACCTTCACCATCCGGATTTGGAATCACACCTTCATCAATAAAGGTTGCTCCTCTTCCAGCAAGAGTTTCTTCGGCAACACCGGCACGCCGCAGTGCACCTACAGTTTGTGAGAATAATACGCCACCTTGTCGATAATCAATCAGAAAGCTGAAATTTACACCTCTGTAGCTGAATTGATTATTGAAAGAGAGCCTGAAGTCAGGATCAATGGTTCCAAGCCTTTCTTCTCCACCAGTTCTTCTCAACCCTGTATCAGGGTTGATAATCGGCAAGCCAGATTCTTCATCTCTGAGGAAGCCAGGCCCATATAATCCAAGTGATTGTCCCGGCTCGGCTCGCACCTGCAGGCCGTTGAAAGCACTTGCAATCACAATTTCATCCACGCCCGGAGCCAGCGATTCTACAGTATTTCGGTTTTGGGTGAAATTCACAGTTGATACATAATTAAATGTACGTGTACGAATCGGGTTCAGGTTCAAACTGACTTCAAATCCTTTGTTTGATACTTCTCCAATATTCGTTCGGAGTGCACCAAAACCGGTAGTAAGCGGTGTAGGAATTGACAGAATCTGATCTTCTGTACGAACATCATAGTAAGTAAAATCGATGCCATAGCGGCCATCATAGAACTGAACTTCAGCACCTACTTCAAACGATTTCTGATTCTGTGGCCTCAGATCCAGCGGTGGCAATGTACCGGTTGCACTAAATCCTGTTCTTCCGCCAAACGGGAAATCGGCACCTGTTCCGTATTGGCCAAAAATATCGCTAACCGGGAAGTAACGGAAATCCAACTGATAGGGAGCTTCATCACTACCCACCTGTGCATAGTTCACGCGCAGTTTACCATACGACAAAACATCTCCTGCCAAATCAAACGCTTCTGTAAATACAAAGCTGGTGTTGATAGATGGATAGAAGAATGAGCGGTTTTCTTTAGGAAGTGTAGACGACCAGTCGTTACGGCCTGTTAGGTTCAGGAACAGATAATTTCTGTATCCCACTGTAAGATCACCAAACACACCAATCAATCTTTGTTGACTGAAATTGTTTGAAGGGCTGTTTGTTGAAGCATTTGCGAAATTCAACAACCCGGGAACATCAAGGTTTGAAGCAGTATTTCTCAAAATGCTTTGCTCCCTGGTATTCAGATTATATCCAACCACTCCCTGAAATGAGAAGTCTTCAGAGATGTCTCGGTTCACTTCTGCCAATACATCAAGGTTAATCTGTTCTTCAGTAATAAGATCCAGTGAAAAATCACCATCATCACGGCCAAGTGTACCAATGGCATTTCGTCGTTCACGATCTTCCGTGTAGTAATCAAGGCCGCCCCTTGCAGTTATAGCAAGCCAGTCGACAGGTGCAAAACGAATTTGTGCATTACCGTAAACACGCTGAATACTGTTTTTGAACGGATTTTCATTTACGATCCAGTATGGATTATTATCAAATGTTGACAGCGCACGCTGTGTGCCGTCTTCTTCTTTATAATTAGAAAGCTCGCCAACAATGTCAGTGGTTCTTGGCAGTGTATTAATTAATGAAGTAAGAACATTTGGATCGTTGCCACCGGCAACCGCTCTACCTACTGAATTTAAATTGGTATATGTACCGGAAAACCTTACGGTAAGGGCTTCTGTCATATTTCTACCGGTGTTCACCGTAATCGAGGTTCTGTCGAGTGTGTTATTGGGTACAATACCGCTCTGGTCTGTCCGTGTAATACCCACTCGCAAATCAGAAACTTCGTCAGCATTTGAGAAGGAAATACTGTTGATTGCCGTTAAATCACTTTCGTAGAAATCACGAACGTTATCAGGATAGGCCTGAAGGGTAATTTCCTCACCGCGAATATTTTCTACTTGCTGGCCGGCAATTCTCGGGCCCCAGCCGTTCAGGCTGTTGGCATCGTATTTACCGTTAGAACCTTGTGCATATTCATTCTGGAAGTCGGGCATGCGCAGCGGCGAGGACGTACGGATACTTGAATTAACCGTTACGGTTTGTCCTACCTGCTGGGAGCCTCGTTTCGTGGTGATCAGAATCACACCATCTTTGGCTCTCTGTCCATAAAGTGCGGCAGCAGCAGCTCCTTTCAGAACGGTTACACTTTCAATATCATCGGAGTTTATATCACCGCCGCGGTTACCAACGTCAACAGCTCCGGTCAGCCTGTCCTGGCTGGTTCCGGCGACAATATTTGAGTTGGAAATCGGCACACCGTCAACCACAAAAAGCGGCTGATTGCTTCCTGATAGTGATGAAATTCCGCGAATGGTAATTCGAGAAGATGCTCCGATATTACCGCCTTGTCCCTGAATTTCTACACCGGGAATTTTACCTGCCAGTGCATCAACAAAGTTAGTTTCCCTTGCCCGGGACACCTCTTCACCTGTTACAGTTGAAATTGAATAAGCAACAGATCTTGCCTGACGCTCAATCTGCTGGCCGGTTACTACAACTTCATCAAGGCCTATTAAATCCTGACGGAGTTCGATATCCTGAGTATTGGTGCCCGAAGAAATATCAACATCAATATTTTGGGTAATATATCCAATAAAGGTAACTCTTATAGTATATTCGCCAACAGGAATTGATGAGATGGTGTATTCACCATCTAAATCAGTTACTGCACCTCTTTCGAGATCCGGAATAAACAAGTTTACACCGGGAATTTCCTCACCGGTTCGGGAGTCTGTAACTGTTCCTGTTAATGTTCCTACCTGCGCCATAGCAAACGGAACCAAAAACAGACTAAGCAACAGACTTAGATGTAGCTTTCTAATCATAAATAACCTCTAAGCGTTTGTTTTGGTTGTTTTGGGTAAAAGAAAAAA
>REDS01000141.1 GCA_007693395.1 Balneolaceae bacterium
ATCCTGTTCTATTTTGGAAAATTAAACCTCTACCCACAAGGTTTCCCGTAGAACCTTAAAATTGAAGTTAACTTCTAAGGCTGTAGTAGATATCTCTTCGCCAAAAAAGCTTTCAGTGCCAATAAGATAATATACAATGTCTGCACCAACACGCATATTCTCGTTTAATCCATACGTACCACTTAACTGAATACCAATCTCTTCTATATCAAATCCATAAGAGATACCCCCACCTATCGAGATGTCTTGTGCTTTAACATTGCAGGAGATACCGGTTGTAATAATAGCAACTGCAATAAAATACATTAGTTTTTTCATACTGTTAGTCTCATTTGGTTTACATTTTTGGTTGCGATATTTTGTAATGTAATATTCAGTACAACTACCGTCTGAAAGCATATTATGTATTTCCATTTTAAAAAAAAATTGAATATATGAGCGGCACGCAGGATATAAATGTCGATCAGGATGTAAGGCAAAACGCATCCCAGAGCAGTTTAGAAGATGACAAACTTGTAAGTGCTGCTGTAAAAGGTGATCAGAACGCATTCAGAGCGCTGATGGATAAGTATAAAAAGCCTTTATACTTCCATGTACTGAAAATGGTAAAAAACCATGAGCAGGTGGAAGATCTTGTTCAAGAGGCGTTTATGAAGGCTTTTGGGAACCTTCAGTCGTACAACACAAGCTACGCCTTTTCAACATGGCTGTATCGAATTACTACCAATCATACAATCGACTACCTCCGAAAGCGTAAACTCGATACAACTTCAATTCACAATCCTTATAAAACAAATGATGGTGAAGTTGAGATACAAATCTCTGATACTATAGAAACCGACCGTACCATAATTCATAAGGAGAGAAAGCAGATAATACACCATGCTATACAAAATCTTCCTGAAAAATATCGTGAGGTGATTGAGATGAGACACCTTGATGAGCTAAGTTATCAGGAGATTTCTGAACACCTGGATTTGCCCTTAGGCACAGTAAAAGCTCATATCTTCAGAGCAAGAGAGATGCTTTATAAAGCACTTAAGGATCAGAAAGACAGGTTTTGACCATGTTTAAACAGGAAGTTCGTTAAGCAGCCTCATAATTCTATCCTGGCGTTCACTGTGCGGGCCTTCAAAATCCCTTAGAACTGTTAAGGCTTCGTTGAAAAGATCGAATGCTTCAATGTAATGACCTGTTTTCTGCTTAAATATGGCAAATTCACGCAATCCAAGAGCTTTTTCCAGGGATCGTTCACTGTGGATGTTTTGCAGGTGAGCAAACCCGGTTCTTATGAAATCCTCGGCTCTATCACTATCTCCCTTATGCAGAATGCTTAGCCCCAACGCCATCTTGGTGCGTGCAGTAAATGAGTGCGACTCAGACAGGCGATTGTAAAACACATCATAAGCATCTTTCAAAATAGAATGTGCATGATCTATTCTGCCGGTGTGCAGATAAATTTCGCCAAGAGTGAATTTACTTATAGCTGTATTTACATTATCAACTCCAAGAACCGAAGAGCGCACATTATGTGCTGTTGAAATGTTCTCGTAAGCTTCATCATACTGCCCCTGCTCCATCAGCGCTATGCCGAGATTATTCATAGTTAACGCAACTTTAGGATGCATATCACCAAGCAGTAATTTCCGCATTTCCAGTGATTCACTGAATAATTGTTCGGCCTCTTTAAACTTCCCGATGGTGAGTAATGTAGCCCCAAGGTTGTTCATACTCATTGCGAGATCAGGGTGAATAGTGCCAAGTAGTTCCTTGCGCAGCTCAAGTACTTCGCGAAAAATATGTTCTGATTCAGAGTATAAACCTTTATTGAGTAAGGTTACCCCGAGGCTACTCATACTTGCTACGGTACTTTCATGCTTAAGGCCATAAATGCGGTTCCTTACTTCTAAACTTTCTCTGTAAAGAACCTCTGCCTCATCATAATTGCCAATGCGCCGTAATATATATGCAAGATTAAATTGTGTTTCTGCTAGTTTGGAGAGATCAGGCGTATATTTGGCAGCTTGTAATGCAAGAGAAGAACGTAAAAGGGAATCTGCCTTCTCAAAATTACCCAAATCACTGTACAATAAACCCAATTCATTGTAAACAGATATTGTTTCTGCATGATCTTCTCCAAAGAGATCTTTTCTGATGTAAAGTGCATTGGAGAGTAACTCTTCAGAGCGTTCGAACTGCCCTAACTTTCTGTAAATCTGTCCGGTAACCTCAAACATTTGAGCCTGAACATCGGGCTGACCTTCCAGAAGTTTGATGCGTTCTTCGCCCTGCTGTAATAACCGCCACGCCGTAAGATTTTCGCCCTGTGATTGTGTGGGGTCATTCGCTTCAAACAGATCAACAAGAAAGGATGTGATTTGAGCTGCTTTTAATGCTTCGCTTTGTGCTTCGTTACGCTGCTCGGTTATGGTGATATTATAGAATATAAAAAAGGAGATAAGCATGGCTACAAAAATTGTAACAGTAGCCACAGGCAGTTGATTACGCTTTAGAAATTTAACCGACCGGTAGGTGTAATTTTGCTTTCTTGCGCGTATCGGCAAACCTTTGAGGTGGCGCTCAATGTCTTCTTTAAATTCAACCACCGACTGATAGCGTTGAGAAGAATCTTTCTGTAACGCATTAGTAATGATTGTGTCTAAATCACCCTTAAGTGACTGTATAAGCTTTTTTGGGCTGGTTGAACGCTTTACTGAAATTTCATTAAGCCGTGCAGTCTCTACTTTTTGGAGTTTATAAGAGGGCTTTATAGCCTGTTCATTTAGAATTACATGTTCTGTTTGAGTAATGGTTTTGTTTTTGAATGAATAAGCTTTACAACCTGAAAGGAGTCTGTAAAGCACCAGGCCAAGTTGATAAATATCACTTGCGGTGTTCATAGGCTTGCCGCTAACCTGCTCCGGGCTGGCAAAATCCGGAGTCATTAACCTGAAGCCTGAATTGTCCAATGTTCTTGCGTGATGCAGATTGTCATCAAGCAGTTTTGCAATTCCAAAATCAAGAAGCTTAACAAATCCATCGTTCGTTACATAGATATTTCCCGGTTTCAGATCGCGGTGGATTACAAGATTTTGATGTGCGTAGGAAAGGGCTTTACAAATCTGGAAAAAAAGATGGAGCCGTTCCTCAATGGTGAGTTTATGTTCGTCACAAAACATATCGATGGGCTTTCCTTCCACATACTCCATAATAAAGTAGGGGCGGCCATCACATGTAACCCCACCATCAATCAGGTGGGTAATATTTGGGTGATTTAACTGTGCCAGTATCTGCCTTTCAGAGTCAAAGCGCTGAAGTATATCATCTGTATCGAGGCCACGCCGTAAAATTTTAACTGCTGCCTGACTCTGGAAAGCGTCATCGCTGCGTTCAGCAAGATATACAGAGCCCATACCTCCACGCCCGATTTTTTTGATCAGCCTGTAGTTGTTTACAGTACCGGATATTGGAGGAAGGTCACTAAGTTCTTCAAATGCGGGCCGGATGACACTTGCAGTAAGGGAATTAAAAAAGTTACTGGAAGAATCATGCACATCAAGCATTGATAGAAGTTCTTCTTTCATGGCGGGATCTTCACAATTTTCATCCGCAAAGAGAACTTGTTCAGCCGGTGTTAGTTTGTAGGCCTCTTCGTATAGATCACTCAATAATTTCCAGTAGCGGTTACTGTCTGAACTCATGATGCCTGCTTAGGCTTTCGACATTGTATTTAATGATTACACCAGCCTCAAAAAAATCAGAAAAGGTGTAATCTTCAAATAATAATTATGATTTTTGAATCTCTTTATATAGCCAAGATCGTGCCATATTCCAGTCCCGCTTCACAGTTGCAGGGGAGAGGGATAGAATGCTTGCGGTCTCTTCAATGGTAAAACCGCAGAAAAATCGCAGCTCAATTACTTTACTTTGCCTTTGGGATAGTTTTTCGAGCCTGCTAAGGGCATCATCAAGGTCAATAACCTCATTTGCTTGTTTATTATCCCGAATAAGCTGCTCTTTTAAGGGTACCGGTTTCTCATCACCACCGCGCTTTTTCGCTTTATGCATTTTTGCATGATCAACCAAAATACAACGCATGGCTTTTGCAGCAACAGAATAGAAATGGCTACGTGTTTCCCAGTTTTGGTGGGAATGATCCACCATTTTGATATATGCCTCGTGTACAAGAGCAGTGGTGTTTAGCGTCTCAGCAGAGCTAAACTTTCTTCTCTGAATTTTTGCAAGTACATGCAATTCATCATAAATAAAGGGGATTAAATCCTCAGATTGAACTTTCCCTTCAGAAAATTCCTGTAATACGCGGGTAAAATTTTCTTCTACATCCATTAAGGGGCAAGTGTTTAGAATGCTGACATTTTTTTTTATACTTATATGAGCTAATAATACGATTTATATCGTGTTAATAGTGTCTCATCAAAATAAATATGATGTGAGTCTACAATTCGGTTCAATCAATAATAATATAAAACTGAAGCATAATAATTAAGTAACTAAGGAAGATTTATGAAAAAATTATCAGTCTTAATCGTAACAACATTTTTTCTTTTTTCAATCGGTTTAAGTCAAAGTGCAAATGCCCAAAATTTCCAGGAAGGAGATTTTGCACTTAATGCAGGAATCGGGGTTGGTTCTGTGTATGGTTGGGCCGGTGGTTTAGGAATGCCATTAGGTGCTAACTTAGAATATGCTATAACTGCTCTCGATGCAGGAGTTATAGGTGTAGGTGGTGATTTTGGATTTGTATCTGGAAGCGGCCTTACCATTACAACATTTGGAGCACGGGGTTCTTTTTATTTTACCGAACTATTCGGAATGGATAATCCTGATTTAGACATTTATGGTGGTATTGGTATTTACTACAGAAACTGGAGCTGGTCAGGCACATCTCTTTCCGGTTTTGGTGGAACAACTGCTGCCTTTCATGCCGGTGCAAGATACTACTTCACCGATAATATTGGTGGCTTCGTAGAGCTTGGAAATAACTGGGGTTGGTTGAATCTTGGTGCTGCTTTCAAGTTTTGATTCATGTGCAAGAGACACCGATTATTCAATACTGAGTAATCTCTTATTCTACTGAACGAACAGATATCCGTTTCTTTCAATGAAAGCTTTCAATCCGGCCGAAGAGAAAAAACTCTTCGGCTTTTTTGTTTTAAACATAAGTGCCTAATACGTTTACATTCATTACATTCAGTTAATCTCAACAATCAATACTTAACAAATCGAGCCATGAGAACACGACACACATTTTTAACTGTATTGATTTTTATCATTGTCTTAACAATGCAAGCCTGCTCTGATGATTCAACTTCCGCAGGCCCAGATGGCGATCCGCCAAATTTGCCGTCCAATATCGCCCCTGTAGTAATTGATACTCAATATTTTGAATCTAACAATATTCCCAACGATGCGGAGCACAGTAATTACAAAAGTGTTGAGGGAATGGCAATATTCGGCAATGCTCTGTTTCAGGCTGATGCAACTGTTGGCCTTGTGAACTCTTTTCTATCCCTTGCACCAATGCTCAATATTCAGCCTGAGTTTGATAACGGCTCATGGACCTGGAATTTTAATGTAACAGGTTTTTTTAAAGATTCCGGCTTCTTTGAAAATGAAGTTGTGGAGACAATCATACAAATCATAGCAACGCCTACAGCAGGAGGTGTTGAATGGGTGGTTCAATATACCGGCAATTTCCTGGATACCAGAGTTGAGAACTTCCGTTTTATTACCGGACTTACCTCTACAGATGGTTCTAATGGAGAGTGGAGGTTTTTTGATCCGGATGGAGGTAACACCCCAGCCGCTGTCTACAGCTGGAATATTGAGAGTGAGTCCGTCTATACGGCCTCTATCGATATAAACAGTTATGCAGATTTTAGTAATATGCTAATTACCTACGAAAGAGAAGGAGCAGAAAATTGGTTATCTGCAGAACCGCAAAATGGCCAGTTCAGCAGGGTATACTGGAACACCGAAACACACAGTGGTTGGTATGAAGATTTCCAAACAGATAGAATCTGCTATACCAATTTTGTGAATACGAGTTGTTCGTAGGGTTTAGGTAGAGCATAAGAAAAGCCAAGCTACAATACCGTAACTTGGCTTTCAAAGCTCCCCGGGCTGGATTCGAACCAGCGACCGATCGGTTAACAGCCGATTGCTCTGCCACTGAGCTACCGAGGAATAATAAAGTCAATAAATAAGAGTTCCTCGGGCTGGATTCGAACTAGCGTCCCGACTGCTGTCGGGATAACAGCTCCCGAAAATTTTCGGGACTCTGCCACTGAGCTACCGAGGAATAAAAAAAGTCAGTAAATATCTGCCTAATCGTTTTCAGCAGAAGTTTTAAATATAAGGTTAGTAGCCTTCCGAAGTCAAGTGTGAATTAAAAAAAATGAAGCCATACAAAATTTGTATGGCTTCGTAAAAGATGTCATTCAGCCTTATACTTTTCCGGTATTCTTAAAATCCTGAATTTCAAGACGAATTTCCTGGCTTAGATTTTTTAGCTCTTGTAAGGCTTTCCTGGCTCTTGTACCGGCAGCTTTGTTGCCTTTGTTATAAAATTTGTCGAGCTCTGGCTCCAGATCTGCAAGCAATGCTTTTAGTTGGTCATTTCTACTCATAAAATTACACCATTTGGTTAGTTTATATGATAATTCAAACAAGTCTTAAACTATAGAAGAACATGCTAACTGGCAAATAAAAATGCCGTTTTTATACCTCTGATGCTGTATTTAGAAGTAGTAACTAAATTTCAGAAAGCAGAGGGAACAGTTAGTTCAACTCTACAATCAATGGACTGAAACTCAACAGGAATCTCATCAAGAATTGATTCTTCAGCTTGTGTATTTGATTCTATTATAACCGGATAATTCTTAACCATCATATCTGCGCCATCTTTTGTGCTGAACAGGATAATCTGTTTTAGTTGAAAAGTGGTGAGCAATGAACTGGCTAACTCAGGTAATGATAAAGACAGCACCTTTTTTTCTCTGTTTATAACCAAATTTGATAACAAAATAACTGTATCTCCGGGCAGGCTTTCAATTTGTTTCTTATCAACTTTCACACCTTCTTGAGTGGCTGAAATCATAGATTTCTGATAACCATTTAAAGCGATTGCAGGTATGCCCTCATCAGCAAAGAGAGCAACGAGTCTGTGATTAAGATCTTTCGTTGCACGAATTCTTGCTTCATCTCGCATTACTCCGGTTTGGATGATGCGGTTAGTGTATTCACTGTCTCCGTGAATAATGATGCCTCGCCCTTTCTTCTTTGCTAGCGACCTTGCGAAGGATGTTAAGAACATACCATTATCGAGATGTTCGTAATCAAGCACTGCGAGATAATTCATGATACTATCGGTTTTTTAAAGCTCCTGATGTAAATCCGTTGGGTAATAAATGTTCAACAAAATGTTTGGTGAGGGAATTCTTGTTGTGATGTAAATAGATCATCGATTTTGGCATTAGTTCATTTAATACTTGCCGACACGCACCGCAGGGGCTGCAAAATTCACTTTTTGGCGCTGCTACGTGGATGTGTGAGAATTGCCTGATACCGGAAGCCATAGCACGCGAAAGGGCAACTCTCTCGGCACAAAGCCCCAAACTCCATGCACCAACTTCAACATTTACTCCGTGAATACAGCCTTTTTCAGAGTAGAGAAGTGCCGATACAGGAAAATCTGAGTGAATAGTTACTGCCTGCTTGCAGAGTCTTTCCAACTCTTTTTCCGGATGTTGGGGAAAAGGAAACAGCGGATTGTAGATGTTGGATTGATCAGGAATTTCATCTCTCAACTCAAGATTAAATTCATCGATCCAGTACGCAAGTAATTCCGATCTGTTACCGGTTTGGTAGATTTTTCTCGGTTGATCCATATTTGCGAGGCAACTGCACACGGCAGCCTGTACTGCAGAGATGGAAAGCGGAAATGAGATGTTTTCTACCCGCACTCCGGGATAGAGAGTGCCCGACCTTCCCTCTACATAACAAAATTCACCTCTTTCGGAGTAAGGGCTGTAGCTCTGTTCCGATATTACGTTCTGTTTCTTCACCTCGCTATACTGTTCATCACCGCATCTGAAATTTTAGCGCGGATAAATCGGATATTAGAACCGTAACTTCTGTTCGGAAATGTGCGGTTAGTCAACAAAATAATGGCAATATCCTCATCAGGGTCTATCCAAAGACTGGTTCCAGTAAACCCAAGATGGCCAAATGTATTTTTTCCGGTAAGTACACCTGCAGAGCTGAATCCATCACTTTTACGGTCAAACCCGAGCCCTCGGTGATTTATCGGTGATCTGTGCCCAGTGAAGTAAGCGATTGTTTCAGCTGATAAAAACTGTTCACCGCCATAAATACCATCATTAAGCAACATAAAAGCAAATTTTGAGATATCCTGCACGGATGAGAACAAGCCTGCATGACCGGCAATGCCATCCATGAAGTAAGCACGTTCATCATGTACACGTCTTTGTACTGTTCCTCGATTATATACAGTATCGATCTCGGTAGGAGGGATTCTGTTGCTTACTCTCGGTCCGGCTTTCTCCGGGTTATACCAGGTTGAGTGAAGGCCCATAGGTTCAAATATTTCATCTCGCACAAATTGATCAATACGCTTGCCGCTTACAACTTCAACTATTTCTCCAAGCAGAATGTACCCCAGGTCGCTATATACATAGCGTTCTCCCGGCCGGTGTTCGAGTGGTTCATTTCTTACAGCATTCAGTATTTCTGCCCGGGTTCTCAAAACATCCACATAGATTTGAAAAGCCGGCAGACCGGATGTGTGGAGCAGAAAATGACGGATGGTTATTTCCCGCTTATCATCAGTATCGAACTCCTCAATATAGTTTGCAACAGGATCATCAATCGATAACAAACCATCGTCTGCAAGTTTCATGATGGCAGTAGTTGTACTCATAATTTTTGTGATGGACGCCAGATCAAACACATCGGTTGACAGTACCCGCCGTGTTTTTGTATAGTCGTGATATCCGTACCCCCGCTGCCATACAAGGGCACCGTTTTTCATCACACCAACAACCCCGCCCGGGAAAACAGAATCGTTGATTGCCCGCTGCATGATCATATCAATATGCAGGAGGGAATCGGTTATCATCCCGGATGATTCCGGCCTGTCGAATCGAACAGTTGAGTGAGCGATATCGAGTCCGTCACCTATTTCGTAAAGTCCGGGAACTTCACCGGGAAACCGCCCGCTAACCTGCGATGCTCCAAACAGAGAGGGGATTGACTGGCGAACCTGATCAGCGGTAGAAGCCCACGCAAGAACGTGTACATCGGTTTCTGGGAGGTCACCAACTACATAGGGGTTGCCAAATGCTGTTAATATCTTTGGTTTATCCATTGCCATAATTTCCTGTAGTATGCCAAGTTGCCTTTCCGGTATTTGCATAGGCTGGTGGGAGCGAACCATGATAAATGAACCTATCATAACGAGGTCGGCGCGTCGTGCATCCCGAAGCAGCCGGTCGATCTCTTCCGGTGTACTTCGGTTATTGAGTGCATGGAACCGAATGCCATTGTGATACCTGCGCATTTCCTGCTGAAGCACGCTTTCTGACGAATGCCCGTCTCCATCAGATACAGCTACAACAACTACATTCCCAAAATTTTTCTCACGGATAGGAAGTATATCACCCTCATTTTTTAAAACTGTAATCGATTCTCTCGCAATACGGTGCGCAGTAGCCTGATACTCCGGGGTGTTTATTTTTTGGCTGAGGGTTTCTATATCAGCAAAGCGGTTTTCAAAAAGCCCCTGCTCTTTTTTTAGCGTTAAAATCTTTCGAACAGAATGGTCAATTCGTTCTTCGGTTATCCTGCCCGATTCAACTGCACGATAAAGTTCATTGATGGCTGTCATCTCATCCGGGCTCAGAAGCATCACATCGGCACCTGCCTGGAGTGCCATTATTACAGCCTCTCCGGGTGAATAGTGATTGGCAATACCCAGCATTTCGAGGCCGTCTGTAACAATCAAACCATCAAAACCAAGAGAATCTACAAGGATGCCGTTCAGTATTGACTCATCCAGCGTACCGGGAAGGCCAACATTTGCGCTGATATTGGGAAAAGAGATATGGGCGCTCATAATACTTCGGATTCCGCCATCAACCGCTCTTCTGAACGGAACCAGTTCAATTTCTTCGAGCCGATCGAACGTGTGATTAATGGTTGGAAGTGCAAGGTGAGAATCAGTATCGGTATCTCCATGACCGGGAAAATGCTTTCCTGTTGCTAAGAGGCCGGCATTTTCAACACCATCCATAAATTGCAGTGCAAAGTCGGATACCATGTGAGGATCGGCGGAGTAGGAGCGCACATTGATTACCGGATTTTCCGGATTGTTGTTCACATCAAGCACGGGAGCATAAACCTGATGTACGCCAATGGCCTTGGCTTCTCTTGCCGTGATTTTTCCTTTTAAATAAGCATTTTCAGGGTTACCAGTTGCAGCAATACCCATGGCGGGAATAAAGCGGGTAGTGCCATCAATACGCATGGCGGCACCAAATTCCATATCCTGAGAAATCCATAAAGGAAGGTCTGCAATACTCTGCAGGCGGTTATTCAGCATCGCCTGGGCATACACATCGCCTCTGAAAAAAATTACACCGCCAATATGGAAATCTGTAATAAGCCGCTCAAGGCGCTGCACAATCGGATCGCTCTGGTTGGTAAACGTTCCATTCGCGCGTATTGAGAAGAGCTGCCCTATTTTCTCTTCAAGGCTCATACCTGCAAGGATTTGATCAACATCAACGGTATTATAAGATAAATCTTCAAGTTCATAACTGTAAGTATCATCGGCTACAGGCGCTTCGGGTACTTCTGTAACCGGTTCATGGGAAGTGCCTTCTGCCTGCTTTTCCGTGGTTTTGCAGGAGTAAAAAATAATGCTGATGGAAAGTAGTATTAGTAGAAGTATTTGCTTCATAACGGTATCGTTTTTTGGTATGATGGCAGATATTAATTTACTGAGGAAATAATCTCATGGTTTGGTAACTGGTTTGCTGGAAAAAGGTACTATCCTGATAAATATAGCGATAGCGCCCATCAAGCCACAAATTTGTCTGATCGCCATAATTAGCAGAAAGAGGATTGCCTGATTGCCCCGTTGGCAGTACAGAAAGTGCCCTCTCAGGTGTGGAAAAATCAACAATACGGCGGATGGACGCACCAAGATCCATCTCAAAAGGCCTGTGCCAGCTGTATTGCCCTTTGTTGATACTCATTCCATGCCCGCGAACACCATAGGGCCCTTTGCTGAAGAGATTGGTTACGATCATCCGAAACAGTGCCGGTGCTTCGGGATTTTCGCTGGCCTCACCGAGAAGCGGGGGCTTTAAGGTGAGAGTATTAACATTTTCCCATCGCCATTCAACAGAATCCGGCCCATACGTCTCTACCAGTTTTTCAAGAGTTTGTGCCATTGCACGGCGAACAATTTCTGATCTCGACTCAATTTCACCGGTAGTAATAACATTGAAAAAGGAGCTGTCGTCCCGAAGCATACGGCTTATTACCATTACAGGAAGATGCTCCAGTCGAATAAAGTTCTGATAGGCATCTTCACCCATCTCGTCAAGTAGAACTAACTCAGACAAGTTCATAAAAAAGAGGTCGAAAATGGTGGCCGCGGTGGATGAAGGCTCATATTCATGGTTCCAGTTTTCAAGATAGGTGAGAGCAACTCTGAATCTTTCGGGGTTTGCACCACCACGCAGAATAGGAAGTATAAAGTCGGTAATATCGGCGGCATGTTGTGAGAAAACATCATACTGCATGGCTTGCATATACTCAACCGATAGAGTGTCTTGCGCGTTAAGCAGCTGTTCAATCCGCTGTATTCGTGATGGAGGTTCCCAAAACGTAGCGATGTAATACGGGTAAGAATCGGTTACCATCTTGTTGTTGGCGTGTGCAACAAAACCGCGTTCAGGATTAACAACGTGGGGTAATTCATTGAATGGTATAGTTCCGCTCCATTGATAGGAGGGATCCCAGCCATGTCTGAAAGTGAGTGGATTATGATCCCTGATGGGGATGGATGCTCCGGTAAATATTGCAATGTTGTTATCTCTGTCGGCATAGGTAAAGTTCATTCCCGGTGAATGAAACTGCGATACGGCATTTCGGAAGTCCTCCATAGATTGCGAGCGGTTCATTTGATAGAGTGCCCACATTTCGTGGCTTATATCATGTCCTTTCCATCTTAGCGTTACAACTTTATCCTTCAAAAGCTCCTGGTTAGGGTGAATATCACTGACAACAGGGCCATTTTGTGTACTCCGCACAATGTGAAGTTTATCATTGGCATTTCTCACATGGATTATTTCCCTGCGCTCTTCAAAAGGGAGAGTAGTAACTGGCAACGAGAGACTGTCTGATACATACTCATTGGGATTTTCAGCATGAACAGCTTCCAGGAAAAAATCGGTATCATCTGCCATAATGTTGGTCATAGACCAGGCAAAATCGGCATTTTGGCCTAGTACAAAGAATGGTGCTCCCGGAATGGTTGCACCGGCCATCTTCAAATCGGGTGTATCCACAAACATTTCGAACCAAAAACCGGGAATACTGAGGCCCATGTGTGGGTCTCCCGCAAGTATGGGCAGCCCCGATTCGGTTTTGCCGCCATTTACAGCCCATGCATTACTCCCAAATGGTGAACCGTTTTTTGATAACATGGACCGCAAATCTCGTTCAATTTCAAGAAATGCAAGTGAACGTTCAGTGGCTCCACTGCTCTTCATTTGGCTAAACATCACCGGGTCAGAATCATCATAAACTGGTATTAACTGTCTCAGTAACACAGGATCGAGCTTTTCTGCAAGATACGCAAACGTTAGCTCGCTCATCCAGTGCATGTTTTGATCCCAAGACATCAGGCGCGCAACTGCAATGGAATGAGTGGGTGTCCATTCTATTGGTTCTGCGCCAAGCAGGGTAAATTCAACGGGTAAATTCCGGCGGTTTTTCTCAGTGAAATGATTGATTCCATCCGCATATCGTTGCAACAGATGCAGCAATTCATCAGGGGCTTGTTCTGCAATTTTTTGTGAAATGTGCCAAAAGCCGATGGTTCGCTGATGGATGTCGAAAGGGATTAAGTCTTTGCCTAAAAATTCAGCAAAACGTCCCTCAGCTGCAATTTGAGAAAGTGTAAGCTGCCAAAGGCGCTCCTGAGCGTGGATGTAACCAATGGTGTAGTAAAGATCATCTTCAGAATTTGCATAGATGTAGGGGATGCCGTAGGGATCCCAGTGAACATCAACAGACTGTTCTAAGCCGGGAAGAGATAATTCGGTGTTGTAAGAGGGAAGTGGTTTATAGAAGGTCCAATAAATGGCTAAACCCGCAACTCCGATAAACAAAAGAGCTAAAAAAAGGATAAGTTTGAAGATAAATCTCATGCGGCTTATTTGGCAGTCAGTAAAAGATTCGGGCGGATTGCGATTGAAAATTCTGCCCAAAATACATACTCTCAAACCCGAAAGGTATAGTAAATCTCAAATAAACAGAAAGTATTGGTGAAATTATGAGTGAAATTAAGAAAGTTGCAGTAATTGGCGGCGGAACCATGGGTAATGGCATAGCTCATGTTTTTGCGATGAATGGTTTTGATGTAAAGCTGATTGAGACTGCACAGGAATTTGTGGATCGTGCTATGAATACGATCGACAAAAATTTATCAAGAATGGTTGCAAAAGAGAAAATTTCTGAAGTAGAAAAGGAAGCCACACTCGATAGAATTCAGCCACATTTAACCATACCGGGTGCTGTATTAGATGCGGACCTGATTGTTGAAGCAGTGCCTGAAAGTTATGAACTCAAGAAGAAGATTTTTACAGAGGTTGATCTGCATGCACCTGAACATGCAATTATTTCCAGCAATACATCATCCATATCTATTACAAAACTGGCCGCAGTTACCAAACGCCCGCAGAAAGTTATCGGGATGCACTTCTTTAACCCGGTTCCTGTGATGAAACTGGTAGAGGTGATCAATGGCCTTGAAACGGAAAAGCAGGTTACCGAATCCATCATGCAAACGTCTGAAAAACTGGGGAAAGTGCCGGTATCTGCGAATGATTCTCCCGGATTTGTTTCAAACAGGGTTCTGATGCCGATGATAAATGAAGCAATTTTCTGTGTGTATGAAGGTGTTGCTGATCCCGAAGCTGTAGATAATGTGATGAAAATGGGAATGGCACACCCTATGGGTCCGCTCCGCCTTGCCGATTTTATCGGGCTGGATGTGTGCCTGGACATTTTAAATGTTCTGTATGATGGCTTCAAAGATCCCAAATACCGGCCTTGCCCGCTGCTTGTGAAAATGGTTGACGCAGGTAAACTTGGCGATAAAACAGGCGAAGGATTTTTTACATATTAATTGTGTTCTGCATTCAATACCTGACTATAATTGCTCATTTTTAATCATATTCTTTTCCCTCATACTTTATCATGATAGACCTGCGCAGCGATACTGTTACTACTCCAACACCTGAAATGCTAAAAGCAATGACAGAAGCCGAAGTTGGGGATGATGTTTTTGGAGAGGATCCTACCGCAAACCGATTTGAAGAGAAAATGGCCAAAATGTTTGGCATGGAGGCCGGTTTGTTTGTTCCAAGCGGAACGATGAGTAACCAGCTTTGCCTTCATGTGCTAACCAACCCAGGAGATGAGGTAATTATTGATGAGCTTGGGCATGTGTTTAATTACGAAACAGGCGCTGCAGCACATCTCTCATCCATTCAGCTGCGCCCGTTGAAAGGGGTAAACGGTAAATTGACCAAAGAGTTGATCGAACCGGCCATTCGCCCCAAAAATGATTGGGATCCCCATACAAAAGTGATAGCAATAGAGAATACAACCAATAAAGGTGGTGGAGCTTTTTATACCAAAGAAGAGCTTCTTGAAATCAGTAATCTTGCTGATAGGCACGGGCTGTTTCTGCATCTTGATGGCGCAAGAATCTGGAACGCAATAACTGCATCTGGTATTGAGCCGGAATTTTTTGGTAAAATAGCAGATACAATATCGATCTGTTTTAGTAAAGGGCTTGGAGCTCCTGTTGGTTCGATGATGCTTGGCACTAAAGAGATGATTAAAAAAGCCCGGAGAATGCGAAAAATGCTGGGTGGTGGTATGCGTCAGATTGGCCTGCTCGCTGCTGCTGCAGATTACGGTGTGGAAAATCACTGGCTGTTACTGGAAAGAGATCACAAAAATGCCAAATTATTTGCAGATGCTATCTCAAAAAACAGCCTTTTCAAAATTGATAAATCATCGGTTTACACCAATATTGTTCTGTTTGATGTTGTAAAACAGGATGCAGAAACTGCTGTTCAGGCATTTAAAAAAGAGGGGATAGGTGTGGTTCCTTTTGGCCACAAAACAATCAGGGCAACGTTTCACTTTCAGATTACAGATGAAAATATCTCCGACGTTCTTAAGGTTTCAGAAAAGTTAACCTTCAGATAATCGGGCAATTCCAAGATCTGTCTCCTCCGTTTAATGAGCTATTATTCAATATTTATTTCCTCAGTAATTTTTCTGATTGTGATGATCCTGAATACAGGGTGTACGAATGATCCATCTGCACTGCCGGAACATGTCCGTAATAGTAAAAACCTGGTTGTTCTTACTGATCAAAATTCCACAACCTACAGTTTTGAGCTTGAAAAGGAGGTAGTTTTTGATGATTCACTTCTGATTGAGAACATCAATGGCATCACAACAGATTCAAACGGGCAACTTTATATTGCAGGTGAAAGCTGGGGCAAGCGTCAGGTGCATATTTTTCAATCGGATGGAAACTATCTTGATTCACTTGGTGTATTCGGAACCGATATGGGGGAGTTTCAATCCATCGATAATATTCAGATAGAAAATGAGGAACTACTGCTTTTTGATAGCAATTTGCAGCGATTAACAAGTTTCAGCCTGCCTGACCGATCCATTTCGGATACACTTGGGTTTAACAAATCAATTGATTTGGAAGAGGATAAAAAGAGTTTACTGAACTTCAGGAGTGAGCCTGTTTCCGAAATTGACAATGAAAATTATCTGATGAAATTTCGTCAGATCCGAAATCCCGCGTATGAACCTGATGGAATTTTGTATTTCATCCGAATGAATCACAATGGAGAGGAACAGCAAAAAGTAGCGGAGTTTCCGGATGTGAGTTACGTTGTGGGTGACTATGCCGGCAGTCCGGCTGCATTTTCTCTGCCTCTGCCTCATAAAACAGTTCATCATGTCTCACCATGCAATAAGCTATTTGCAGCACATACATCAGAATTTTTCGTAAGAAGCTTTTCTCTTGATGATGGCTCAGAAGGAAATTCATACTATTTCTCAGCGGAGCAATTTTCACTGAATCCGGATGAGATTAATCATCCAAGGTTTAGCCATAACAGACAACTTCTAAAAGTACGGGAGAGTGCCATTTATCCGGAGTACTGGCCGGTTCTCTATTCGATTATTTCTGATGATCAGAACAGAATCTGGGTATCAAAAATATCAGAAAACAGGGAGAATCTTGAGTGGTGGATTATTGACGATAATAACCAGGAGGTTGCAGGACGAATTACTTTGCCAATCTCAAAAAACATCGCCCATATCAGAAATAACAAGGTTTATACTATAGAGAGAGATGATATGGGCTTTGAAATCGTAGTAAGGTATCAACTCATTACGCGTGAAAATATATAAGATTTTCTGCAGCCGCTGCATTAGTCAATAAAATACCGAAAAAACAGGGAAGGGTTATGACCTTGATATTTGACACACAAATCTGACAGATCAAATGGGTGCTTTCAGTTTGATTGATTCGACCCATCTATATTGTTGAGCTTGGGTCACCTGATATTTTAACTTTTGGCTGGCTGTTTTTTGTGTGAAGAGGAGAGGTCAAACAGTCTGTTTTTAGACTCTTCATCTCTTGTGAGGGGCTCTAAAAGCACATCAAAAACTTCAGGTGGAAGTTTGGTGTATTGGGCTGCTACCTGTTCAGCAGCTACATCAAAATGCCATTTTACTCTCTTTGCAAAAATTTCTTCCAAATTTTTAATGGTTTCTTCACCTTCATCACTACCGGGATTGATCGTGCGCAAGGCCTGAAGAATTTCCTGTTGACCGAGAAGCAGAGCTTCCATAAGGGCTTTATTGGTAATAATGGTGTTCAAAAGCACTTTCAGGATCTGCTGATTTTGTAGAATTTTTTGAATGGGATGGTCAGGTGATTCCAGATCTTCTTTTTCAACACGCTCGGGAAGGTCATACACACCACGACGGATTCGCTCAAGAAGCCCCATACTTACCATTTCGGAGAGGGCACTCCTTGCATTCCCGTAATCAAGTCCGCTACGCTTTACAATCTCACGTATTTGAAGAGCTTCTCCTGCTTCTTCAAGAACTTCAAGAATTTTAGCACGGCGAGGTGATATTGAATTAAATTCAGTACTCATAAAACTAAACTAAGTGTAGTAGCATAATTAGGTTATAGATATTTCCTGTACCATATACTCTATAAACATTTTAGCTAAGGTACAAATCTGTAAAAACGTACTCACAGCTAATATTCTTTTTTAATCAGGTAGTGTATTCGGCGTTGATTCTAACATATTCATAAGAAAAATCCGAACCCCAGCCAACGGCTTCTTCATCACCGATATTCAAATCAATCAAAATAATAATGGTTGATGAAGTCATCACTTTTCGAAGCTGCTCCCTGATAGCAGGCACGGGCTGTCCCTGTTTTACTACTTCATGCATCTTTCCAAGCTCGGTACCAATGTACAGGTCCACATGATCGGGATTAAAGTCTATTCCGGAACGCCCTGCTGCTGCAATGATTCGCCCCCAATTGGGATCAGAACCAAATATCGCTGTTTTTACCAGATTTGAATTAGATACTGTTCGCACAATTTGCCGCGCATCGGTCTCTTTTTTTGCACCTTTAGTACGGTATTCAATCAGCTTTGTTGATCCTTCACCGTCAGAGATTATCAGCTTGGCAAGGTGTGTGCATAGTTTTTCCAGATTAGCTAAAAAGAGATTGTAGCGAGCATCCTTCCTTGTAATCTCCTTGTTGCCTGCTTTGCCGTTACACATAATTGCCACCATATCATTGGTGGATGTGTCACCATCAACGGTAATCATATTAAACGATTTGTCCACAGCTTTACGAAGGGCTTCATCCAGCAGTTTTGGTGTAATGGCAATATCACAAACAATAAAACCAAGCATTGTGCCCATGTTTGGATGAATCATCCCGGAACCTTTTGCCACACCGCCCATATTAATCTGTACATCATCAATCGAGAAAGATGTGAATCCCTCTTTTGCAAACGTATCGGTTGTTAAGATGGCATTGGCAGTGAGAGAGCCCGCAATCTCCCGGTTCGATAGTTTAGAAACACACTCTTTTATTCCTTTCAGCACTTTTTCGGTAGGAAAGGGCTCACCAATTATGCCGGTAGAGGACACAATTACATTTGTTTTCGCAATATTCAGTTCTGCCGCTGTAGTTTCGGCCATAGCAACGGCGCCCTCCCAACCCTGTTTGCCGGTGCAGGCATTTGCATTACCGGAATTGACGATAAACGCCTGGGCAATGCCATCTTTAATATGCTCACGGCTTATTTTAATCGGTTCCGCACACACCACATTTTTCGTGAAAACAGCAGCAGCTGATGCAGGTACCTCAGAATAGATAAGAGCAATGTCTCGCCTTTTGGATTTAATGCCCATGTGAGCACCCCAGCATTTAAAACCCCGTACGTGTGTGATATTATTTAACATTTGTTTTCAAAAACCTTTTATAGTGTTGGAAAAGTTTTATGGATTAAGCGGAATATGTTTCAGGCCGGTTGATTCAATCAGTCCAAACATAATGTTCATGTTCTGTACCGCCTGGCCTGCAGCTCCTTTTACAAGATTATCAATGGTTGATACTGTAATTACTTTATTGGTACGCTCATCGTAGGTGGCATAAATATCGCAATAGTTCGATCCACGGATATTTTTGAGTGATGGTGGCTGATCGAACACCCGCACAAAATGCTCTTTTTCGTAGACTGAATGGAACAGCTCTTCCACAAGATCTTTATTCACAGTTTTTTTTGGTGTACTGTAGGTAGTTGTCAATATTCCGCGATCGATGGGAAGTAAATGCGGAGTAAAAAGCACTTCCGTTGAGTAACCGGTAAATTTTTGCAGAATGTTTTCAATCTCAGGGGTATGGCGATGCCGAACGAGAGAGTATGCAGAGAAATTTCCAAATACATCAGGGAAATGAAGGCCTTGCTTTGGTTTTGCACCTGCACCCGTAACCCCGGATTTTGCATCAATTACGATGGAAGAGGGGTGTATAAGATTATGTTTAATGAGAGGAGCCAGGGGTAAAATTGCAGAAGTGGGGTAGCAGCCGGGATTTGCAACAAGGCGTGCATTTCTGATGGAGTGCCTGAACAGCTCCGGTAATCCATAAACAGATTGTTCCATATAATCCGGTGCAACATGATTTTTGTTGTACCACTCCTCATATATACCCCGTGAAGAGAAACGGAAATCGCCTGAAAGATCTATGATGGCAAACTTTTCGAGTCCATGTTCTTTCAAAAAGCTCATAGACACACCATGCGGGAGTGCAAGAAACACAACATCCGGCGAGTAATTGCCAATCTCTTTTACCGAAATCAGATCGATATTTACGATATCAAGAAGATGTGGATGGATGGTCTGGATCTTTTCCCCTGCATAGCTCTCGCTGGTTACAAAGTCGATGGTTATGTCGGGATGCTGTGAGAGCAGACGTACCAGTTCAGATCCTGTATAACCCGTTGCACCCACAATTCCTACGTTATGTTTAGGCATTATTCTCCACAACTTTAATCGATTCTACAAGAACATCAACGACTCTGTCTATTTCATCTTTTGTAATGATTAGCGGAGGTACAATCCGGATCACATTATTTGATGCACAATTTGATAGCACTCCGCGATTCAGCATTTCCTTCACCACATCTGCTCCGGGAAAAGCGAGCTCAACGCCAATCATCAGGCCCATTCCCCGTACCTCTTTAATGGCTTCCCAATTGGTGGATATATCCCTGATTCGTGTCATCAGATAATCACCCCGAACTCGTGCCATTTCACAAATATTTTCCTCTTCTATCACATCGAGAGTTTCAAGGGCAACGGCACAGGCAAGAGGATTACCTCCGTATGTTGTACCATGATTACCGTGTTCGAACGCCTTAGCTACATGCTCTCTTGCTACAACTGCACCAATTGGGAAGCCAGAACCTAATGCTTTGGCAAGTGCAAGTATGTCGGGTTCTACACCGTAATGCTGATAAGCAAACATTTTTCCTGTACGGGCTATGCCGCATTGAACCTCATCAAAGATGAGGGGAATGTCAAATTTGTCACATAGATTGCGGGCGGTTTTCATGTACTCCGGTGTAGTCGCAATAATGCCGCCTTCACCCTGAATTGGTTCAAGAATAATTCCAATTGTTTCCTGGTTTACACTATCCTTCAACGCGTTAACATCGTTGAATGGAACACGTTTAAAACCGGATGGCATAGGGTGAAAACCGGCCTGGTATTTGTCCTTCCCAAGTGCAATTGTACCGAGCGTTCGCCCGTGAAATGAATTATCCATTGAAATAATGGTTCCGGTTTTACCCTTGTTGTACGCATACTTTCTTGCAAGTTTTACGGAACCTTCAACAGCTTCAGCACCCGAATTACAGAAAAAAGCACGGTCTAATCCCGACAACTTTACAAGCTTTTCAGCAAGATCACTTTGAGGCTCGTTGTAGTAGAAATTGGAAATGTGCATCAGCTTCTCAGCCTGCTTTTGAACTGCTTTTACAATTCGGGGATGGCAATGACCAAGACTGTTTACCGCAATGCCGGCAAGTACATCAATGTATTCGTTTCTCTCATCGTCCCACACTTTTGACCCCTTTCCTTTCACCAGAGCGATAGGGTAGCGGCCATAAAGGTCGAAATGGTATTTATCAGCTTTTTTCTTTGCCGGTTGTTTACCAAATACTGTTTTAACGGTTTTGAATAATTTGCCTGTGATATTTGCTGACATCGTTCGGTATCGTGATTAATAAATTTCTGTTACGGGGTGATGGTGGTTCCAATTGGTTCATCAGTACGCAAGATACGCAATAGTGTGCCTTTTTTCGTGCCGTTGATAATATGGGCTGATTTTACACCTTGATTCAAGGCTGTAAAGCAAGCTTCAATTTTTGGAATCATTCCCCCATTAATTACTGTGCCGAACAAATCTTTGGCTTCATCTATGGTAAGGTGATGTATCAGTGAGGCCGGGTTTTCAAGATCTTCAAGCAACCCATCTATGTTGGTAAGTGCAACTAACTTCTCTGCTTTAAGTGCACCTGCAATATGGCCTGCAAACATATCAGCATTGACATTATATGTTTCACCATTATACCCTGAAGAAATGGGGGATAGTACGGGTACAAAATCTGATTTCAGCAAGAAATGAATCAAATTGGTATCAATTTTTTCCACATCGCCTACAAAACCGAGATCGGTTGAGTTGTCTTCTCCGTTCTTATTGTTGGTATGCATCCGCTTCGCTGCTATTACCATATTGGCATCTTTACCGGAAATACCTACGGCCTTAACAGAGGCGCCATTAAGCAGTGAAACCAGTTCTTTGTTCACTCCACCGCTGAGTGCCATTTCAATAAATCTAATGGATACAGCGTCCGTTTTTCTATGCCCACCAATAAACTCAGATTTTACACCTACCTCATCCAGTAGTTTTTTGATCTCAATTCCACCACCATGCACCAAAACAGGCTTTATGTTCAGTTTGATGAGTTCTGCAATCTGATGACTAATTTGCTGCTTTACGGTAATATCCGTTAGTGCATTTCCGCCAATTTTGATGCAAACAGTTTTTCCTTTCACTGATTTAATAATTCTCCTGCGAAATTGATGTGTGATGAGATATAGAGAAGCAATTTCATCTATAAGCTCTTTTTTAATCAAAAATTACAAATGCAAAATAACCTAAAATTGACACAACAGTAATTCATGAGATTAAAAAGATGAAAAACTGTTAAGAGTATCATCGAAAAATAATTTCTTTTATTTGAGATTATTCTTGTGATTAATTCGTAGCTAATAGTAACACAACATAAATCATTATAAATCATATACTAAAAAACATGAGATATTTACTGATATTCATCATAACAGCAGGTATAATCGTCTGTTCAGATAGTTCAACAGATCCGGAAGGTGAACGTGTAACATCTTCAGGTGGATTAAGGGCAAGTTGTATTGGCGGGCATTTTAATCCAAATTGTTAAAACTCAAACCACCTTCAGACCAATCCGTCCGCGTTCTGCATCGATATTTGTAATCTCCACATTGATGATATCTCCCACGGCAACCACATCGTGGGGATCTTCAACGCGCTTCCCGGTTTTGCTCATGTTGGAGATGTGCAGCAACCCATCCTGTTTTACGCCAATATCCACGAAAGCACCGAAGTCAACCACATTCCGTACAGTTCCTTCCAGCTTCATGCCGGGGGAGAGGTCTTCCATTTTAAGGATATCACTGCGGAGTAGTGGTTTGGGCAGGGATTCACGCGGATCGCGTCCGGGTTTTTGGAGGTTTTCGATAATCAGTTCCAGTGTGGGTACACCCACGCCAATCTGTTCAGCCACTTCATTCTTGTTAATATCAGAAAAGACCGATTCCATTTTTTTCTGTTCTTTGGCCAGATGTTCAACATCAATGCCAAATAAGTTGCACAGTTTTTCCGTAGCCTCATAACTTTCGGGGTGGATGGCGGTATTGTCAAGGGGATGCTCACCCTCAGGAATACGCAAAAAACCAGCCGCCTGCTGAAAACGAAAATCACCCACACCGGATATCTCTTTGATCTCTTCACGGCTTGTAAAGCGCCCTTTTTTCTCCCGGTATTCGATCATATTGCGGGCCACATTCCGGCTCAAACCTGAAATATGTGTGAGCAGTTCGGAACTGGCCGTGTTCAGGTTTACGCCCACATCGTTCACACAGCTCTCCACCACATCATCCAGTTTTTTTGATAGCTGGGTTTGATTGATATCGTGCTGGTAAAGGCCCACACCGATCGATTTAGGATCGATCTTCACCAATTCTGCCAGTGGGTCCTGAACCCGCCGCGCAATGGAGATATTACCGCGCTGTGTGGCATCCAGATCAGGAAACTCTTCTCGTGCTATAGCAGAGGCCGAGTAAACGGATGCACCTGCCTCGCTGATGATCAGATAGTTCAGCTTTTCATCTTTCTTTTTCTCTTTCCGGTTTTGAATCACTTCCGCAATAAACATTTCGGTTTCGCGACTGCCGGTTCCGTTGCCGATAGCTATCAGGGAAACTCCATGTTTATCAATATACCGGTTTACCACGGCGGCACTCTCTTCAATTTTTTTCTGAGGAGGAGTGGGGTAAATGGTGCTTCCTTCCAGGTAGGTGCCGTTTTCATCAATCACAGCCACTTTACACCCGGTTCGGTAGGCGGGATCAATTCCCATCACAACCTGGTCTTTCAGAGGGGGCTGCATCAGCAGATTTTTCAGGTTGGTGGCAAATGTTTCGATGGCGTGCTGATCTGCCTCATCGGTCAGTTCGTTGCGAAGTTCACGCTCCAGTGATGGAAAAAGCAGGCGCTTGTATGCGTCTTCTACGGCATCCTGCAGCCAAGTCGTAAAAATGGAGTGATCATTTTTGATGACCACATCATCAATATTTTCCAGCGTGCGCTCTTCGTTCACCTCCAGATTCACAAACAGTATGTTTTCCCGCTCTCCGCGGTTTAGTGCCAGTGTCTGGTACGGTTTGATGTAGGCTACCCGGTTTCTGAACTCGTAATAATCCTCAAAATTGGTACGCTCTTTAACCGTCGGGTTTTTTTCTGACGTGATGACTCCATGGTTTCTCATGATTGCACGCAGCGTATCCCGCACATCCACCGATTCATTGATCCATTCAGCCACGATATCGAGCGAGGTGGCAAGGGCTGTGTCGGCATCGGGCAGATCTTTCTCTTCGTCCACAAATTCGCGGGCATAATCGAGCGGATTCCCTTTTTCGATTTCCTGCTCCCATATCAT
>REDS01000196.1 GCA_007693395.1 Balneolaceae bacterium
ACCAAATCAAGTCCATAAAAAAGCCGAAGAAGAAACTCTCCTTCGGCTTCGATAACATCACCTAAACTATGTCAATATATTTTAGGACGAGAGAGCTTATTCGAATGGGTTTACTCCCATCGTGAACCACATGAAAGCATATTTATCTGTCCATTCATTGATGATGGATTCAGTTGACCGGCCGGCACCATGGCCAGCTCTGGTTTCAATGCGGATGAGTACCGGGTTATCACCGGCGTGCTTATCCTGAAGCTCAGCTGCAAATTTAAATGAGTGGGCAGGAACCACACGATCATCATGGTCTGCGGTGGTGATCATAGTGGACGGAAACACCGTACCGGCAGCTACATTATGAACAGGAGAGTAACCAAGAAGATATTCAAACATCTCCTCACTCTCTTCTGATGTACCATAATCGAATGCCCAGCCGGCACCTGCAGTAAATGTGTGATACCGAAGCATATCCAGCACACCCACGGCCGGGAATGCCACAGCCGCAAGATCGGGCCGTTGGTTCATCACTGCACCCACAAGCAATCCTCCGTTCGAACCGCCAGAAATTGCAATTTTCTCGTGCGAGGTGTAGTTGTTATCCACCAGAAATTCTGCGGCAGCAATAAAATCATCAAATACATTCTGCTTGTTAAGCCTGGTACCGGCAAGGTGCCACTCACGGCCATACTCACCCCCTCCGCGAATATTTGGCTGGGCATATATACCACCATTTTCAAGCAAAATCAGCCGGGCTACACTAAAGCTCGGCCGCAGGCTGACGTTGAATCCGCCATAGGCATAAAGATAAGTTGGGTTGGTGCCATCCATCTCAAGCCCCTTTTTGTAGGTGATAAACATCGGTACTTTGGTTCCATCTATGCTCTCGTAGAATACCTGTTCGGTAACATAATCCTCCGGGTTAAAGTCAATATTGGGGGTCCAGTACATCTCGGATGTGCCGTTTTTTATATCATACTTAAAAATTGTGGAAGGATAGGTGAATGATGTAAATGTGTAGTAAAGATGGGTATCATCTTTACGGGCAGAAAAACCACCGGCAGTACCAATGGCAGGTAATTCAACCACACGAATTTTATTGCCGAAATAGTCGAACTGCCTGATCTCGGTTTGCACATCAATCAGATAGTTGGCAAAGAAGTAACCCCCTCCAGTACTTACACTTAACACATGATCGGCTTCAGGAATCAGGTCTACCCAATAATCAGATTCCGGTGTTTCAAGGGGTGCTTTAACCAGCCGGTAATTCTGTGATGCTTTATTGGTGTAGATGTAGATATAGTTTTCATCCGTATCAATAACGCTGTGAGTATTATCAAAGTTGCTGATGATGGGTACAATCGGGCTGCCTTCCTGCGTGAGGTCTTTCATGTAGATTTCATTGCCGGTAGTGCTAACTGCCGCTGAAATGATGAGCCATCTCTGATCATCACTCACCCCGCCGCTTACATATCTCCGGGGTGTTTCAGCGCCGCCAAAAATCAGCTGATCTTCACTTTGCGGTGTCCCTACTCTGTGGAAGTAAAGTTTGTGCTGATCTGTCATGGCAGAGAGCTGGCTGCCATCGGGCGCTTCATAGCTGCTGTAGTAAAAACCCTCATTTTTATACCACGATATGCCCGAAAATTTAATATCGGTAAGTGTATCTCCTATCGCTTCCAGGTTTTCAGTATCAATAACGATAATTTTTCGCCAGTCAGATCCACCCTCAGAGATGGCATATGCTGCCATGGAACCATCTTTGGTGAAACTCAGTCCCGCAAGCGATGTGGTGCCATCTTCAGAGAATGTGTTCGGGTCAAGAAAAACCTCTGCTTCTCCCCCGGGTTCACTGCTTCTGAAAATAACGGAATGATTCTGGAGGCCGTCATTCCTGCTGAAGTAGTAGTAATCTCCGTGGCGTGTTGGAGCACTGACCCGCTCAAAATCCCAGTGCTCGGTCAGTCTCTCTCTAATCTGATCGCGGAAAGGAATCTGGCTCAGGAAATCGAAAGTAACTTCATTCTGGGCCTGTACCCATGCGGCGGTTTCATCGGATAGGTCATCTTCAAGCCATCGAAACGGGTCAGGAACTTCGGTGCCAAAGTAGGTATCTGCCACATCACCTTTTCTTGTTTCAGGGTAAGGCAGCAGAGTGGCAGAATCTCTGGTTACAGGCTGCTCGCTTACATTTTGGTTTGATGATGTTCTCACTTCAAGTACCTCCTGTTGTTTGCATCCGGCAAAAAGCAACAATGCCAATGGCAGAATCAATGTTTTCATGTGATTTATTTATAAGTTAGTTAACGTGAAAAGAGTGGTAAAAAAAATACACCTTTCTGCGGTGATTTTCTTCCGTTTGAACAAACGAAAAACGGTATAGAAATGGTATATCACTATGGCAGGGTTGGAAAAAACAGTGGGTTTTATGCCTACTCAAACAAAATGGTTTTATGGCGATAGAGAAAAACGCGCTCTTCCAAAACAAGTTTCAGAGCTCGTGTAAGTACCTGCTTCTCAATATCTTGGCCTGCCCTCGCCATTCCCTCGGCGGTATAGGTGTGATTTACAGGCATCACATCTTGTGCAATAATTGGCCCTTCATCAAGATCTTCCGTTACAAAATGCGCCGTTGCGCCTATAATTTTAACACCGCGTTCGTAAGCCTGCTTGTAGGGTGATGCACCGATAAACGCCGGAAGAAATGAATGATGAATATTGATGATGCGATTAGGAAAGTGTTCCAAAAACCCGGGGGTAAAAATACGCATATATTTTGCAAGCACAAGATACTCAGGATCGTAAGGTGCTATCGCCTCAAGAATTTTCTCCTCATGCTGCCCTCGCGACAGATTGCCAACAGGCACATGGTGAAATGGAATATCAAACGATTCTGCCAGCGGCCGCAAATGATCGTGGTTACTAACGACTGCCCTGACGTCTGATTCCAGATCGCCATAGCGGTTTTTGAGCAGGATCTCGCCCAGGCAGTGCGGCTCTTTGGTTGCCAGAATCACCAGCGGATTTTTACGCAATATAGCAATCCGCACGGTGGCGTCACCGGGCAGTACGCTGTTCAGTTCCGATTCAATTTCGTCACTCCACCCATTCCCTTCCACCATGGTGCGCATAAAAAACGTGTTGGAGTACTGATCCACAAACTCCTGGTTTGCTGTAACATTCAGGTTATGTTTATAGATCACTTTGGTGATGTTGTAGATCAGCCCTTTCTCATCGGGGCATTCAATAAGTATAATTCGGTCGGGCATGGGTAATCAGTTGGTTTTTCGGTTAACGCTGTTTCAATGTAAGCCCTTATTATCGAGAAAGATGAGATAATTTTAAATGAAATACAGAACAGATAGGGATAATTCAAGAACTGTCCCCACAGGATGGATGGTTGCGGCAATATTTTATCAAAGGTGATAGTCAATGCCATTAATACCATGCAGATGATTCGGCACTACCAAAAATGTAATCTCGCTGACTGGGAAAATTAGTGGTGCTTGAATTGATTACAAACACTTCCCGAGCATGAATTAACGTTGGAGATTTAACTATTCGCTTTTCTGCGAAATATTCCTTTATTGATTCTATTCGTAAACCATACGTAATGCATCTATGCAAACGGACGCCGATCAGCAGTGGAGTGCAGTGAAGAAATTTTTCTTCAGATTTGCCTGCATTTACATTCCAATCTATATTTTTTCAGATGCATTTCCCTTCATTGCCGGGTTTAATCAGATTGGGCAGATGCTGAACTCTGTGGGAGTTTGGGTTGGCACGGAGGTTTTGGGGATTGAAGCCCCCATCAACACAAGCTTCACAGGCAGCGGCGACCGCACAATCGATTATATAAACCTGCTGGTATTCAATACACTGGCACTGTTTGGCAGCATTGTCTGGACGATTGCAGACCGTAACCACAGCCATTATGAAAATGCTGTGTACTGGATCTGTCTGCTGGTGCGATATTACCTGTTTGCCGTACTGTTTTTGTATGGTATCGTGAAGGTTATAAAGACACAGTTTCCATTTCCAGAACTGTGGCGGTTCCTGCAGCCGCTCGGTGATGTATCCCCGATGGGGCTTGCGTGGACATACATTGGTTTCTCAACGTCTTACACCTTTTTTGCAGGAGTGATGGAGATAATCCCGGCGCTGTTACTCCTCTTCCGAAAAACAACATCTTTGGGGGCACTTATTTCAGTTGGTGTAATGACCCACGTGGTGGTGATGAATTTCAGTTATGATATTCCTGTCAAACTTTTTTCCATACATATTGTACTGTTCAGCCTCTTTCTGCTGGCATTCGATGCAAGGCGCATCCTAAACGTTTTTATACTGAATAAAACCGCCGATGCTGTTGATTATAAGCCACTTTTCGTAAAAAAGAGGCTTCAATATGGTGTCGTTCTTTTTAAAGGTTTGTTTATCGCCTCAATCATCATTCCGAATATCTTAAATACATGGGGTCGTTATCAGCAAATGGAGGGCCGTGCGGAAAATGTGCCGCTTTATGGAATATGGAAGGTGGAGGAGTTTATTGAAAACGGCGAATCAATTCCTCCTCTAATAACGGTTAGAGAGCGCTGGCACTATCTTATTTTTGAACACCCGGGCAGAGCTGTACTAATCCGTACCAACCAAGACAGAGACCACTTTAGTGCACAAGTTGATACAACCGGGCAGACGATTGTGCTGAGCCGGCTAAATAGCTCGATGGTATTCAGTTACGAAAAAAAGGATTCCGTTTTGGTGCTTTCCGGTGACCATGGGAGTGAATCACATTCAATCACACTTCACTATTTCGGTATGGAAAATTTCAGATTAATAGACCGGGGATTTAACTGGATCAACGAATTTCCATATAATCGTTGATACGAAAAAAACCATACAGGTTGATTGAAACGTTTATACCGGAAACCTAAACGAGGAAGCTGCTTTATTGGAACGGATTTGCTTGTGCAGAAAAAAAGAAAGATAATAATTTATAAGCAGTAATAAGGGTTTTAAACAGATGTAATTGGTTTTATTAAAGTAAAACAACAATTTAAAGATCTAAGATTATGTACTTCAGCACCACAGACGATAGTATTGAACTGCAAAAAATAAGGGATGATTTAAACTACCTGCAGAACTGTTTCATTGAGATGCTGAGGGGGATGGGTGAAGCTGAAATTGCCGACCTGTTTGAAGGAAAAAAAAACCTGAAAGCAGTAAAAGACACCAAAAAATTGAGCAAGGCCATTACACTGAGTTTTCAGTTTATGACCATTGTTGAAGAGAATGCTGCTGTACAGTTACGCCGAAAACTCGAAGACGAGCATGGGCTTCAGCGTATATCCGGTCTGTGGGGTAGAACGCTGAATGATTTAAAAAATGCAGGCATATCCGGGGAGAAAATTGCTGAAACTTTTCCTGACATTCGTATTGAACCGGTATTAACTGCACATCCAACAGAATCTAAACGCTCTACAGTAATTGATCAGCTCAGGGAGATCTACCTGTTGATGGTTAAACGCGAATACAAAATGTGGACCGCCAAGGAGGTCGAAGGCATCAAAGATGAGATTCAGGTTGCAATGCAGCGGCTTTGGTTAACCGGCCAGGTTTTTTTGGAGAAACCAACCATTGAAGATGAACTGCGCAATGTATTGCACTATCTGGTTAACGTTTTTCGGTTCTACAGGAAAGTTTGTGGGTAAAACAATGTACATATATTTTTCAACGAAA
>REDS01000181.1 GCA_007693395.1 Balneolaceae bacterium
AAAGCTAATTGTTAATAGTGATTTAATGAACAATGAGCTCACATATACTCAACCGATACAATTTTCTGAATCTCACTCCGATGATAATGAGCTTGGTAAAAAGTTTCGGATCTGGATAGACACATTACCGGAGCGCCAAAAAGAGACCTTTGAATTGAGCCGGTTCGAAGGATTAGATCACCGGGAAATAGCCGATGTATTGAAAATATCGACCAAAACTGTAAACAACCATATAGTAGCAGCGCTTCAGTACCTCCGCAACTGTTATGAAACGCACCAAAATGAAGAAAAAAAGTGATGCACCTTTGCCGGATCAGATTATAAAAGAGTTCGATGAAAATCTGCGACCGGAAATAAACACAGTCTGGGAAAAATCGGGTTTGGCCCAAAACCACTCCGATATTCTATCAGAAGATGAGATTGAAGACGGACTAATGCGTGTGCACAACGAAATCGTTGAGGCAGAATCTCACAAAACAGGCAGCGGCAACAAAATTGTAGGGTGGATTATCAGATATTCGCGCATTGCAGTAGCTGCAGCAGCCGTGATTATTGCAATTTCACTGTTTTTACTAGTTCCGAAAACGGCAACCGTTCCTTATGGAGAAGTGGCAATGTTAGAACTCCGCGATGGCTCAACCATTGAGGCAAACAGCGGTACTACCATCCGCTACAGCCGGTTATATCCATTTTTGAACCGCGATATTGAGTTAAACGGAGAAGCTTTTTTCAGCGTACAATCGCACAAAAACCCGTTTATTGTTCGCGCTAACGGAGCTGCTATTGAAGTAACGGGTACCGAGTTTAACATCCGTTCATGGCGAGATGAACCTGATGGCCAAATCTCCGTAACGGTTACAGAGGGAGAAGTGCAATTTTTGCCACATCAGCCAAATGCAGTGCCGGTTTCTATCACTGCAGGGTACGAAAGCCGATGGAATCTGCAATTAAGTGAACCCACCCAACCCGAACCTGTTACTATTGAAGATGTACTTGCCTGGCGCGAAATGAGGTTTGTTTTTCGTGAACTGCCGTTGATTTCCATTATAAGAGAACTGGAACGGCGTTATAACACAACCATTGAATTGGAAGTGCCCGAGGCGAAACAGAGCACACTTACTGCTTACTATTCACAGCCGGCTTCGATAGAATCAATTCTTGATGACATCTGCACCGTAAAAGGCTTGCGATACACACAAACCACAACCGGCTTTAGAATTTTCAACTAAATACAATGGCAGGTTTTCAAAAATTAATATGGCTCTGCATACCGGTATATATTTTTTCCGTCGCTGAAATATTTGCCCAGGAGCGACCGGGACAAACCTACTCCTTTGAATTTCGTGGTGAGGCTCTCAGTGAAGTATTGGATCAGATAGCCCGAAATTCAGGGATAGATCTTGTGTATGATCCCATCATTGTGAGTGGCCATTATGTATATAAGAGAGTGAATAATCAGCCGGTACATCAGATATTAGAAGACCTGCTCTCAGACTTCCGTCTCGATTACCTTACCCTCTCATCGGGAACCATTGTAATTATCCGATCGGTGGCAGAGGGCCCCTATTTTGGTACATTATCCGGAATAATCGTTGACAGCAAAACCGGTACTCCTCTTCCCGGTGCAACCGTACTTTTAGCAGATGCCTCCGGCGGCACACACACAAACCGAACCGGAAACTTCTCTCTTAACCGGTTGCTAACGGGTACCCACACCATCATCTTCAGCTACGTTGGCTATGAGCCGGTTATCAAAACTTTCCATATTGGCGCAAACGAAGAAGTTCGAGAACAAATTTTACTGCAATCGAAACCGGTAGATGTAACACCCATTGTCGTTGAATCGCACCGTCAGATGCTGCCATTCCGAACAGGCCCATCTATCCCCAACAACCCGGAATGGCAGCCTGCCGGTGTGATGACAAACGCACTACAGAGCCTGAATCTGGCTCATGGTGTGCAACATGGGTTGCCCATGACCGACTTATCTATGCAGGGTGGCCAGCATGGTGAGCACCGGATGTTGTTAGATGGTGTCCCGATCTATAATCCCTACAGTTTCGGGCAGCTTTTCAGCTCTTTCAGCCCATACGCCATTGGCACTATCGAACTTCAAAAAGCCGGCTATGGTGCAGAACATGGCAGCCAAATTGCCGGCTTGATTGGACTATCGCATCAATTACCTCAGCGGGGAAGTAAAGGGCTCTCTTTTCAGGCGGATCCATTAAGTGTAAACATTCGTGGTGACCTGGCATTTGAAACATCCGAAGAGTCGTCTCTCTACATGATTATGGCCTTGCGTACTAATTTTTGGGATATCTACAAGGATCCCAATCTTGATCAAACACTGGAAAACTGGAATATTCTCGATCCCACAATCACAAACATCATCTCCGAACTTGATCATGATGCATCATTATATACACCGTATTACCACAATTCAGATCTAACGTTTTTTGATTATCACTTTGCAGGAGGATACGAATTCAATCCATACAACAAGATTTCCGGTTCGTTATATCTTGCTGAAAATTCAGTTTCAACACAATTATTAAACCGGCGTGAGCTACCCGGAAATGATGATCCTTTTCTGTATTCAGGCGATTATTACGACTGGAATAATGCCATGGCACAGCTCAAATGGAGCAGAATGCTTACCCCTCGTCTCGATCTCTCACTGCAGACAAGTTACAGTGCCAACCGATTTCAGCATCAAACTGAAGTTGGAACAACCATGTCGGATACGTTCTTTGAAAGTGTAAACAATATTACTGTATTCTCTGCCAGTTCCTTTGATCGTTCACAAATCAACCTCCCCTCACAATTTGAAGGAAATCATATCCGGCATTTTATCTTCCGGGGCGACGGTTCGTACAGTTTTACTCCGCGTTGGCAGCTTGAGGGCGGGCTTCAGTTTGACCGCGTCTCTTCGGGCGTAGACATCTCCGAGTATATTTACCAGCAATCAGAAGCTTCTCAAACATCATCACTCGTAGGCGGGTACCTTAACAGCAGCCATCGATTCGGGAATTTCTGGAACCTTAACCTCGGCACAAGGCTCACCTACTCCTCTTTTGCGCGAAATGCTTTTATTGAACCGCGTGCATCCATTCAGTTCGACAATACCGATTCAAAAATCGGTTACTGGAGTGCCCGGCTTGCCGGTGGACTATACCGACAATTTATCAATGAATATCAGATAACAAACTCTGGGCCCACATCCATAGTGCCCGCAATTTCGCTTTGGTCTCATGCCGATGGCTCTGAAATTCCAAAAGCGTGGCATGTATCAGGTTCATTTTTGGTTGAGCCGGACGAAAAAACCGGAATTAAATTTGAGGGATTCTACAAATGGCAGCCGGTTGCCAACATCACATCGTATGTTAATCTTGGCCGGGATGAAGATCCGGCCTCCTCAACAGAACCACCCGGTGAACGCTTCAATATTTTTGGGGAATCAACAGAAATAACAGCACTGGGTGGTGGTGTACGGCTAAACCGTTCATTTGCAAATTCAAGACTAAACCTGCTTGCCGGATACGATTACAGCTACACACGGGTTGATTACTCCACTCAGTTTGGCCGCACTCTGCCCGCTCCGTGGAATGAGCCGCATCGAACCCAGTTTCGGGCGATCTGGAGAGCATTTCCGGGGTTTTCAGTTGTTTCAAAGTGGCAGGGAATCTGGGGGCGAACCTGGGCGTACAGACAGGCATATTACAACTTTTTGCCCTTCCGTGATTCAGAAGCAGAGTTCCCATTTAACCCTAATTCGCCCGAAAATGATACACTGCCGGCCTTCCATCAGGTTGATCTCTCCTTTATTTATCAATCCGGCCTCCAATCTGCCGATCTCGAAATTAGGCTCGATTTGATCAACCTGTTCAATCACACCAACATACTTGACAAAAGCCTCCTGCCAATCACAAATACCGGAGAACATATTCGATATGAGATATTCAACAGAACGATGCCGGGGTTTTATCCTACTGCAAGTATTATGCTGAAATTTTGATCTACAAATAGGTATACCACACATTTCATGTGTACATAAGGTAAACCCGCACCATAAAATTACTGGTTATGTATCGTCAATACTCATTTTTACTGATTTTCCCTCTGCTTCTTACCATCTCAGTTCTCTATTTCATGAATGATCGGGATCAGGCGGACAGTTCTGTCAACGCAGTGATTGGTGATGAAAGTTATCTTCGTGTGTTTGGAGACACTCCCGCGAACGATGTACCGGATCGCAAACGTATAAAAGTTCATCTTGATTACGTGGAATCAATTCTGAGAAACCGGCCGGTTGATCATCTTAATCAACAGCAAAAAAAGAACAGGATGCGATATCTTGATTTGCTGGCCGATTATACCGCAGCCGGGGATTTTCCACACAACGACGGCCACCCTGATGATCGCCGGCCAACATTTATAAGTGCTGACGGCAATATTTGTGCCGTTGGCTACCTTGTTGAGAAAAGTCTGGGGCGCGATATTGCCGAGAAAGTAAATGAATCCTTTAATTACTCATTCATTCAGGAAATTGACCACCCGGTTTTTAACAAATGGGTTGAAGATTCAGGTTTTACGCTTGAAGAGCTGGCCATGATCCAGCCAATGTATGGCCCAAGAATTATTGAGGAAACAAAAGTTAACAAAAACAATATTTCACTCTCCTACGGCCTGGGCTCGTCACTTGCAGCCGGTGCCAATATTTTATATTTGACCAATAATGCATCCGAACCCTGGTTGTTTGGCAGCCCAGCCTCAAGCCACTGGTATGGCCTTGCAGCAGGAACCGGATCTGTTCTGCTCGGGGTATTTAATCTTAACAACAGTAATTCTTTTGTTGAGCCTCTCCAACCGGACGTATCGATCTGTTTTAACGGCTGCTCATTAAGAGAAGTTACCACTACAAATCATGCACGAACCACCGTTTCGGCTGTAAATATCGGGGTGGGTATGTTTAGTATTGTAAGAGCCGGATACCACCTTATTAATAACACAGGCCAGGATCATTCGCCCTCAGGGTTAGGAGTTACACAAGTGCAAACAGTTCCCTTCGATCCGGGAAGTGTAGTTCCTGCACTTTCTTATTCCGTAAATTTTTGAGCTTATGACTGATTGTATGCGTAAACACTCTCTTATTCCAATACTCTTCGGTATCTGCTTCATCATAAACGGTTGTGCTGAAATTTTGGATTCAACACCAGATACAGACTCCATGACGGGTAAAATTACCAAGATTGAAAGCAATGAGTTTGGCATCCGGATACTTGTTGAAGAGAACACGGATGTTCGGGAACCTCTGGAAGAGGGTGGTAAAAAGACCTGGTATGCAATCACCGAAAAATCAGAGCTGTTAAAAGTTACAGAAGGAACTTCATTGCGAGCGATAGATGAAGAATCACTTGTAACAGGTCAAATCGTAAAAGCATGGTCAACCGGTGTACATATGCTCTCGTATCCATCACAAACCGGGGCAAAGCGTGTGATAGTGCTTAATTAATCGCAGGAGGCAAATCAGCATAAAAATTGATCTCATAAACAAAATGTTTGTGAGATTGGATTGCTACAAATGTATATGCCGGACTCAATTACCGATCAGTCCCACCCTTTCTCCCCAATCAAAGGTACAAATTTAAACTGCTGGAGCTGCTCTTCTTCGTAGCTATCTTCTGAAACCCGGGTAATTCTAACCATCATTT
>REDS01000082.1 GCA_007693395.1 Balneolaceae bacterium
GTTAATTACTTCGTTCGGCTTCGTGCTTTCGTGGCAGAAAGAACCTCAGTTCGATATTAATCAGGTCAAAAAGTATCATCTTATTCCTCAACCCCGGCCCAATTCAGATAGAGATCCCTAACTTCACTAATCTGCTGCTCCAGATTTTTGGATGTCCAAGATGATGTATCAATAGGGGAGTGGACATGTGCGGTGCAGCTGCCTTTTTTGGTGACTAAAAACTTGCCGCTGCTTAACTCTCTGTTTCCTTCAAAGTAGATGGGTACAATGGGGTAGCCAAGCTCCATAGCCATTCGAAAAGGGCCTTTTTTGAACGGCCCGATAACCCCTTCGTGCTTTCGGGAGCCTTCGGGGGCCATCATCAAAGATAAACGTTGCCTTTGAATGCGGTTCACCACTTTTTGAAGGGTTCTGATCGCTTTCTCTGAGTGTTCTCTCCGTATGAAAACCTGCCCTGTTAAGCGGCCAAGAACAAAAAAAAGCGGGTTATACTGAAATTGCCACTTTGCCACAAACCGTACCCTTGGAAGCCCCATAGCCAGCAGGGTAAGCATATCTAACGTGGAGCTGTGATTGATGATGTAAACCGCGGGAGATGCAATCTCTTCTGTATGCTTTTTAACCCTGAAAGAAACGCCAAGAAACGCAAGAGTTGGTTTTGCCAAAATGGGAGCAAGTTTTTCAATCACAAAGTTATTTAGCTTGCCTAAGGAGAGTAAAAGCAGAAGCAGAATAACCGGGGTAGCAAGCAGCAGCAGTAAAAAAAAGAAGGGCATTGAAAGGAAGCTTCGAATATAATCCCAAACGGTATACGTATCCTCTGCCATATTTCTCTGTCTCAGTATGATTTATGCTTGAAAACTGCGTTTAATTTTATCGGAACGCATCTTCAAAATGGGTGATTTCAGGCGCTTCATTGCCATTTTGCACAATGGATATAATATCAAAGCGAACCACAGCAGTTTCCATTTTGCGTTCGTAAATCCACGCCTCAGCGGCTTTTTTTATGTTGGCCTCTTTGGCAGGTGTTACAAACTCTTCGGGCCTGCCGAAGTAAGTACCTGAGCGTGTTTTTACCTCTACAAAAATAATGTAATTTCGATCGGTAGCAACAATATCAACCTCTGCTTTTTCAAAGGCATAATTCCGGTCTATTATCAGCCAGTCTTTCGATTCCAGATAGGCCGCTGCAATATCTTCCCCCCGGTCACCGATTTTTTTGGTTGTTTCAGCCATCCTGCTTGCCGGCCCCCTGCACTTTTTTATTTCCTTTCAGGGATTGGTGTGCTTCTGCAAGCTTAACCAGATGTTTCAGAAATGTGAGGTTTTTGCGGTTCACATATGGAAGCAGAGCATGTGTAAATCGCTCAAACATCTCAAGAAACTCTATAAACTCTTCTATGCGTTTTTTAAACTCAGCTTCTTCAACCGGCAGATTTTCAGCCTCTTCAAAAAGTGAAAGCTGATCCATCAGGTTTTGTTTGATAGGATCTACCTCTCGCTGGTGGCGTTCCCTCACAAGAATGGCCACGATATTCCAGACATCTTTCTCAGCTGTGTAAAAATCTTTTCGTTCACCTTTAAAATGCACTTTCTGGATGAGCTGCCACTGCAGCAGGTTCCGCAAATTCATGTTCGCATTGCCCCGGCTAATGCTTAGCTGCTGCATGATTGCATCGGTATCGAGCGGATCGCTTTCGGCGTAGAGAAGTGCGTGTATCTGCGCCATGGTTTTGTTGATGCCCCAGGCAGAGGCCATTTCACCCCAAAGCAGAACAAACTGGTCTACTGCCTGCTGATGTGTTTCTGTTTTGGGATGTTTCATTGGTTCTTACTCCTTATCCGCTTTTGGGGCCGCCTCTTTACTGCTTTCTGTATTTTCTGAGGATCCCTCCGGTGATTTTTTTGCAGTACCATTACCATTCTTATAATCTGTAACGTAGAAGCCGGTACCTTTATAAACCACTCCTGCGCCGCCCGAAATAATACGGCGCACAGGTTGGCCGGTTTCGGGGCACTCAGTTAATGGTGCATCATTAATTCCCTGAAGTTTTTCGAAGACAGTACCATCTTCCCTTTTGTATTCGTATGTAGGCATAGTGTAAAAATTCTTGGTTAATAATTTGGCAAAAGAAACAGCAGAAAATGTGCCAAAATTCATGTTACGGCAAAGCTGTCATCAGAAAAAAGTTAACGGATTACTGCAGTGCTGTTAACCCATCTTTCAGGCGATTCACTGCTTCCTCCAAATCATCCATGGAGTTTGCATAACTTAGCCTGATACCGGCCGGTTCACCAAACGCATCTCCGGGAACGGTTGCTATGCCATGTTGCTCCAAAAGATAGAGTGAAAGGTCGGTTGTGGATGAAATCACCTCTCCGGTAGCTGTTTTTTTACCCAAGAATGATGATACGTCAGGGAAAACATAAAATGCGCCTTGTGGGGCAAAACATTTTATACCATCAATACCTTGAAGTTCTTTCACGATAAAATCTCTTCGTTCTTTAAATGCTTTACGCATCTCTTCTACGGGCTTCATAGTTCCTGTGCAGGCGGCAAGCCCGGCTTTTTGAGAGATAGATGAAGGAGCTGAAGTCTCCTGGCTCTGGATTTTCGCAACAGCATCGGCAATTGATTTGGGGCCGGCCATGTAACCAAGCCGCCAGCCGGTCATCGCAAATCCCTTAGAGAATCCATTAATGATAACTGTACGGTCTTTCAGGTGCGGTGCTGCATTCAGAATGCTTACATGTTCGCCATCAAAAACAATATATTCGTATATCTCATCAGAAAAGATGATTACATCGGGGTAGTTATCAAGCACATCTGCAAGATCTTTCAGCTCATCATGGGTATAGCAGGCGCCGGTTGGATTAGATGGTGTGCAAAGAATTATCGCTTTTGTTTTTTCTGTGAGAGCCGCATTCAGCTGGCCGGGTGTAAGTTTGTAATTGTTATCAAAATGAGTTTTTACAATTACTGGATTTCCCTCAGCCATTTTTACCATCTCAGGGTATGAAACCCAATAAGGTGCAGGTATTAGAACATCATCCCCTTTATTAATGGTTGCAAGAATCGCGAAGCCTATGGATTGTTTTGCACCATTCGATAACACAATCTGATCGGCCGGTATTTGAATTCGGTTATCACGCAGTAACTTCTGGCTAACGGCTTCCCGCAACTCGGGCATGCCGGTATTCATTGTATATCCATGGAAGCCATCTGTAATCGCCTCAATTGCCGCATTGCAAATATGTGCAGGGGTTTTAAAATCCGGTTCGCCTGCACTCAGCGATATTACTGATGCTCCTTCGCGGGCAAGCTGCTTGGCACGTGCGGAAATTTTTAAGGTTTCGGATGGGGAAATTAATTTTGCCCGGTTTGATATCATGGGAGTAAATGATCTTTAAGTTATGCGTAGAGAAAGAGATAAATATAGTGAAATAGCGAAAGAGTATGTGCAGGAAGTTTGCAGGGCTGTTACAAACAGTAAAAGTTCAGAGCGGTTTACGTAAACTTTTCGTGCAGCGCTTTTGCCACGTGATCGGGCACAAAACTGCTTAAATCCCCCCCCCATGCTGCAACTTCTTTCACGATGGTGGCCGATATAAATGTTAACTGCTCGTCGGGCATCAGAAATACGGTATCTATTTCAGGGGCAAGCCGCCGGTTGGTAAGGGCCATGCGAAATTCATACTCAAAATCAGATATCTGCCGGACACCGCGCAGCAGTACGTTCACCTCTTTTTCTCTGGCAAAATTTATAAGCAGGCCGGTAAATTGCTCAATTTCAATTTTATGTTCCCACTCTTTGCCTTGAATGGCCTGACGGATCAACTCTACCCGTTCTTCACCGCTAAAAACAGCCGTTTTTTTATTATTAACAGCAACGGTTACAATGATTTTCTCGAACATCTGAGCCGCCCTTTCAAGAATATCCATGTGGCCGTTGGTGAGTGGATCGAATGAGCCGGGGTATATGGCGGTATGTTTCATGGTTGATTGATTATCGGTTAGGGCAGATCGAATAAGTTATTCAGTAATAGAACAATCTAACGGTGATTTATACCTGATTCAACCCGAAAATCAGATCAAAAATCTTCTGTATTCTCTTTAAAAATGGCCACAATTGTACGTCCGTACGCTTTGGAAAAAACTGCTTTTGGGTGGCCGGAGAAGTCGTGGCGTTTGTCGTGCTCCAGGATAAACCAGCCATCTTCTGCGAGCCACTCGCCGTTCATAATCAGCTCTATCATCTCCTCCATCATAAACAGATCGTAGGGGGGGTCAGCAAAAATAAAATCGAATCGGCCGTATTTTTTTTCCAGAAATGTTTCAACCGGCATCGCTATAGTTTGCACCTGATTCTCGACACCAAACTTTTTTGCTGTTTTTTCAATTTCCCGTATATGGGTTGTTTCGCTGTCAACAAACAGGCAGCTTGTTGAACCACGGGAAATTGCCTCGAAACCAAGGTTGCCGCTTCCCGCAAAAAGATCGAGTATACGGGTATTTTCAAGGTAAGCCCGGGCTTCAATCACTGAAAAAAGCCCCTCTTTGGTGCGGTCAGAAGTGGGGCGAAGCTGGCCGGTTTTGGGGATTGGGATGATCCGGCCTTTCAGTTTTCCGGTAATGATTCTCATAGCAGAAGAGTATTGGGTATCTCACTGATATCGAGACTCATCAGTACAGCTGGAAAACTGCTTTCAAGACGAAAGCCATAGGTTTTTTCGGGTGCATCAACCCCCATGCTTTCGAGAGTGTTCAATATATGCAGCTCCCCGTGATCGCTCCAATAGGTGCTCATAAGATTAATTACATTAGCGGCATATTCTCCAAATACAAACGCGTCATCGTGCATGCCACGCATCCAGGAGAGATTTTGCGAATAGAGATTCCAGAGGTAGGCCAGATCATTCAGATGCTCAAATTCGATGTATGTGCAGCCTCTGAGTTTACCCAAAATGAATGAAGCAACCGAGAGGTAGTTCTTGTGGCACTGAATCATCAGGTACGAGCCTCTGTTTGCCGTGTGCGCCTGCCAGTCTATGCCAATTTCGAATTCCGCAACAAGCTCGGTAGTGCTGAAAGCATTGAGCAGTGTGTGGATGCCTTTGATGGATGAGTTGTCCCGCAGCAGCAGGAGTTTGGAATCGCTGTTGCTTACGGTGTGCCAGATAGCCTGAACTTCGCTCCTCTCGGAGCCCCGCATCAACAGCTGGATATGTGCTTCACGTTCGGAAGCATCATCATACACAGAGCGGGGTACTACGGTCCAGCATTCCTGAGTTGCCGGCGTGAGAAGTTTCACCGAATTGCACGAAAACTGCTCTTTAAGGTTTTCAATCGCTTTTTTTAAAGCAGGAAAGCCCTCAACATCTTCTTTTACAATTGATGTGGCAACATCAAACCCAAAATCAACACTGCCAATTCTGAGAAGCCGTGCCGATTGACCGGGATCGCTAACAGAGTAGAAAAGATGGTTATCTGAGTAGCAAATACCGAGGCACGGCCCTTCCGGTCTCATAAATTAGTTCCAGTTTGGAGCGTTTCTAAGTGTTGTTCGCTCAAGGTCACCAATTCTGTCGTCAGAGCCGGGGTTCGTTAACAGGTACAGCGGCGGACGAATGGTATCGTTCAGGGTGTATTCGAACCTGTTGTGTGGCGGCCTTGGTGAGTAAATGAGCGAGTCCGGGCTGAAGGTAGAAGGCGGTATGAACTCAAACATGCTTGCACCTCTTTCAACCATAAGTGTATCTGTTTGCAGAAATACAACGAGGCTGTCTAAACCACCTTCGGATGGCGGGAAGTTACCTCTTCTGTTCTGATACTGGATTAAGACATCGCGAACCAATTCCATACGATGGCGTTCACGTTCTACCATTTCACGCTCTTGTATAACCTCCTGGTATGGATCTACAAGCGACCGGTACAGAAAGTAGGCTAATATCACAATGAGAATTGCTAAAACGACGGTTAGAATATTATTTCGAGTAGTTAAATCCATTATAAAAATGTATTGGTTAGCGATATCGTATTTCAAAAAATGCGAGTTCCAAAATAAATGCCGTCAATCTGATATGCAACTTAGTAATTCTTTATGATCCTAAAGTTAACACAGATAGCACACTATTTTTTCCCATCACATAAAAGTAGCAATAAATATTCAATTAAATAGCTTTTTAGCCCTCTTTTAGTAAATTTTTGAAACTGTGCAATATCCAAACTATTCTTTTCGAGCTGTGTTATTGCACAACCGCTGCCAAAAAGGTTTTGAACCTCTCTGGTGGATATACTAAATGGCGGGCCGGGCATCTCTTTTTGATCGTAATCAAAATGGTGCAAGAGAATGGCTGTATTTAAACGGCAAAACTCTTTGATCTTTCTGCAATAATCTGCCCGCATTCTCTCCGGCAATGCAACCAATGCGGCTTTATCATAAATCAGATCCACCGGATTGATTTTATGCACGGGAAATTTTTGAAAATCACCGCACCAAATCTCAATATTTTGAGACTTGTAAATGGTAAAGCCCGCAAAACTGCTCATCTGCGGCTCAATTCCGTTCTCATGGAAAAATTCCATTACCGCTTTGTGTGATATTTCAACTCCAGTAACCCTGGCGGCTTGCGAGGATAACCAGATCATATCTTCTGTTTTACCGCAAAGAGGCACAAATACATGCGGGCCTTGCGGCAGCGGAAGTCTATTCCAGTGCGTTCGTAAACCGGGATAACCACCCTGCATATGAAATCCCGTTTTTCCATTTTCCCAGCGGCTCTGCCAGTAGCTCAGTTCCATATTTCAATTTTATTCTCAGAAAATTAGCGATAATTTTGATGTTTTGGCAAAATCAGACTCACAGAGCTTTTGAACAAATCAATTTTACGGCTGGCAATTCCCAACATCATCAGCAACCTTTCGGTGCCGCTGCTTGGGGCCGTGGATACAGCTCTTGTGGGGCATCTTGACCAGGTTTACTATCTGGGTGCTCTCGCAGTAGGCAGTGTTATTTTTAATTTTATTTTCTGGGGGTTTGGTTTTCTGCGCATGGGTACCACCGGGCTAACAGCACAGGAGTATGGCAGGCGCGACCGCATGAATATGATGATGATTCTGGCAAGAGTTCAGATCATTGCCCTATCCATTGGCTTGCTGATTCTTTTTTTGCAGCACCCGATAGCCTTTCTCAGCCTCTGGCTCATAGAGAGCAGTGCTGAGGTAGCTGAGTACACAAGAGTTTACTACGATATCCGCATCTACACAGCACCGGCTGTACTGGCTCTTTACGGGCTGAACGGGTGGTTTCTCGGTATGCAAAACGCAAAATACCCCATGATTATCACCATCGTGCTAAACCTGCTCAACATTGTACTGAACATCACCTTTATCTATGGGTTTAACATGCATGTTAATGGTGTAGCGTACGGTACGCTCATATCCACCTACCTTGCACTTGCTCTTGGCATTTTTCTTTTCGTAAAACGATACCGGCGCTATCTGAGGCACTACATATCAGATGAGCTGATAAATATCAGCGAACTGAAGAAGTACTTTTCAGTAAACCGCGACATCTTTATCCGTACACTATGCCTTATCTTCACATTTTCTTTCTTCACTGCGGTTTCTGCCCGGCAGGGTGATATGATTCTTGCAGCCAACACCATACTTCTGCAATTCTGGTTTATCGTTTCGTACGGAATAGATGGATTTGCGTATGCAGCAGAAAGCCTTGTGGGCAGGTTTAAGGGTAGCAATGATTCAGCAAAGCTGCGAAAAGCTGTGCTTTACAACATTGGCTGGGGATTGATTCTCGGGCTTGCAGGAACTCTTGTGTATGCAGCAGCAGGCAATTCAATGCTCTCAATTTTTACCAACAACAGCGATGTTATTGAACTTGCAAAAACCGTTCTCTTCTGGACCATCCTCGCACCGCTGGTTTCCAGTTTTTGCTACATTCTGGATGGTGTTTTTATTGGCGCCACCGAAAGCAAACCGATGCGAAACACCATGCTGTTTTCAACCGGAATAGTTTTTCTGCCAACCTATTTTCTCGGCACCTTCTTTTTTGGGATACACGGTCTTTGGTTAGCCATGGTACTCTTTATGGTTGCACGTGGCGTTGCACTGGCATTTTACCTGCCGCAAAAGGTATTGAGTTAGTTTTTCGATGATACGTTTTCAGTGCTAAAGAAGGTTTTTGGTGCAGGGATCAAATGTACGCAATTGCTGTATACTACACTGTTAATTGACAGGCTAAAATGGTATCATTCTTCATTTAATTCAACTATTTGCATGAAGCAAAAAACAATTCTCACAGCCTTTGGCGGTTCATCACCCGAGCACGAAGTTTCCGTTATCACAGCGCATCAGGCAATGGCAGCTCTATCCGAGAACAGAGAGTACATTGTAAAACCACTCTACATATCTAAATCGGGCAGGTGGCTTACAGGCGATGCACTTCTTGATCTTAAAAATTTCGAAAACCTCAAAAACCTCGAAAAGAGTTGCTCACCGTGCCATTTTTCGCTGAATGAGTTTGGGCTAACCGTACTTAGTGAAGAGACAAAAGGTTTCTTTGCCAAACCGATAGTAACACGTATTGATACAGTGCTAACGGCATTTCATGGTTCTAACGGAGAAAATGGGGCATTTCAGGGTGTGTGCGAAATGTTCAACCTGCCCTACACCGGCAGCAATGTACTGAGCTCTGCATTGGGGATGGATAAAGTAATCGCCAAAAAGCTTTGCGGAAATGAGGGTATCCCTGTAGTTGATGGGTTTGATTTTTTTGAGGCAGACTGGGCCAAAAAACCCGATGCAATTTTCGCCAAAGCAGATGTACTGAATTATCCCGTAATCGTAAAGCCGGTTCACCTTGGAAGCAGTATCGGTGTAAACGTGGCAAAAAACAGGGAAGATCTTGAGCAGGCTATTGAACTCGCCTTCCGTTACGACCGCCATCTCTTAATTGAAAAAGTAGTTTCACCGTTGATGGAAATTAACTGTTCGGTGCTTGGTTCAGACAGCAGATGCAAAGTGAGCGTATGTGAGAAGCCGCTGGGTAAAGAAGAGCTCCTCTCCTTTCAGGATAAATATCTTGCAGAAGAAGGCTCAAAAGGAATGGCTGCGGCCGACCGTGAAATACCGGCTGATATACCCGCTAAACTGACAAATTCCATTCAGGATACTGCAAAACAGGTTTTTACTCTTCTTGGATGCAGCGGGCTTGCCCGGCTCGATTTTTTGGTGGATGCCGAATCAAACAAATTTTATTTCAATGAGATAAACACCATACCCGGTTCTTTCTCTTTTTACCTCTGGAAAGAGAGCGGTATCGCCTTCACACTGCTGCTTAAAAAAATGATTGATATTGCGAATGAAGAGCATCAGAAAAAAAGCAGGCAAATTCAATCGTACGATACAAACTTATTAAGCAAGAAAGCCGTTTCAGGTATCAAAGGACTCAAAGCCAATAAATAATGAAAAAACTACACCATTTTCTTTTTGCCTTATTACCTCTTGCCATTTTGATGCAAGCCTGCGGTTCAACAAGCGATACTGTAACCGTAGTGCGGGATGCACCAAGAGCCGAGCGGGCTCAGGAAACCCCGCAGGAAACCGTATTTAATGAAATTACACTCGGTTTGATTGATCCTGTAACAAATTTTGATCCGCTTTTTGCGCGAAACCTAAGCACGCAGCGGGTACTCTCGCTTATTTACGAAGGGCTCTTCAAGCTCAACAACGATGGGCAACCGGTGCCGGTACTGGCAAAAGAGGTTGATATTTCTGATGACGGCCTCACTTATACCATTACCATCAACAGGGAGAGGCTCTATCATGACAGCAGGGTTTTCACCGCAGGCCTTGGCCGAAGGGTCCATGCAAGCGATGTAAAATGGGCATTTGAACGAACAGCCCGTGCTTCCGTCCCTCCCCGCGCAGCTGAACTGCTGATCAATGTGAGAGGCTTCGAAAATTATTTTCTGGAGCAGCGCAATGTGTACGATATTGACAATCGTGTTCTTAACGAAGTAAGAGGCATTCAGGTTGTAAACGCAGAAACAGTACGTTTTCAACTAAATGAACCGGATAACAACTTTTTAAAAAAGCTTGCCTCACCCAATCTGTTTATCTATCCGCGTGAAGCCATAAACAATAATCCAGACGGCATCGCTAAAAACCCTGTGGGAACCGGGCCTTACAGGCTTAACCAGGTTGAAGATGAAGGCCGTGTAATACTTGTACGCCACAGCAATAATACCAATGATCCCAATTTGCCGGAGATAAACCGCATCAATGCGATATCGTTTACATCTGAATCTGATATGTTTCAGAGATTTGCATCGGGGGATATTGACTGGATTCCTGAGGCCGGCCCCGAAATCAAATTCCAGACACTCAATCAAGACTACACCCTGCAATCTGCCTATCGCGATTCCTACAATGCTGTTGTGCACGATGCATACAGAATTAATGCATTTTATCTGAATAACCGCTCAGTTGTTGATCAAAGGTGGCTCAGGTCAAGGCTTTCTCTGCTCACGCCCGAAGATTTCAGAAGCCGGGGCACTATTGCGTTAATACTGGACCGATTCGAAACGGATGAAGAAGCGGAGAGAAGAGAGGAATATTTCCTGAGTTTCACGGATGATCTTTTTGCTACTACCCTTCTCACGGAACTGCATTCTCTTGTATTCCAGCCGGAATCGTCACTCGTATTTTTTGACATCCGTGTACCAACCCGCCAAACCTCAATATTTACTTCCGCAAGCACTTCATTCAGGCAGCAATTTGATACGCTTCCCGAAGGATATTGGCTGCGTATCGATACAAAAATCGTTAGTTTACATAATGACCGCGTAAGTGGTATTGAACCCACAGCAGTACCCTGGGCGCTTAATATTCAACATATACGGGTGCAAAACGGGGACTTAAGCTCTGCCCGATGAAAATAGCAATTGTTGCCAATCCTGAAAAATACTCCATTCAGGAGCCGTTTTTCAACGTAATTGAGTGGTGTAATACCAACGGCAAAACTCTGCTGCTGAACAAAAAAATTGCGCAGCATTTCCCCGATGCAGCAGATGCACCTTCTGTTGAGATAGTGAAAGATGAGAAAAGTTCTGTGGCAGCGGCTGATGTTGTGATTGCAATAGGCGGAGATGGCACCATGCTACATACAGCACACATCGTAAAAGAGTTTGAAACACCGGTACTTGGAATAAACACCGGCAAACTCGGCTTTATGGCTAATATTCAACCGGGGGATATCCATACTGCACTCAATCATGTGGCAGAAGGCAACTATACAATCGATAACCGGCACATGCTTCGGGCTGATGCAGGAGATGAAAACCACTATTTCGCTCTCAACGAATTCCTTTTTTCCAAGAAAGACAGCTCCTCAATGATCACCCTTGAAGTGGAATATGACGGAGAACTGATCAACAACTACTGGGCAGACGGTCTCATCATCTCATCCCCAACAGGTTCTACAGCCTACAACTTGTCAGCCGGCGGGCCAATTGTACTGCCAAATACGCCTGTAGTGGTTCTAACACCCATAAATCCCCATACGCTCACTACGCGCCCGCTTGTGTTACCCTCAGACAGGTTGATTACCATAAGAACAGGAAACAGCAGCGATAATGTGTTATTTTCTTATGACGGAATCGTACTTCCGCATAACAGTAAACTTGACATCAACATAATTCAGAGCGATTTTTCAGTATACCTTATTCAACTTCCCGAACAGAACTATTTTGAAACATTGAGAAACAAACTGATGTGGGGATTGGATAAACGAAAAATCTGAATCATTACCCCGGGAAATACCAGAAGGCAGAATACTGCCAATAATGCGGGCAAAAAAATCACCCGCTTGTCCCGGTAACAAAACAGAACAATCAAATAAATAATAAAATCATGAAAGTAACAGTAGTAGGAGCAGGAGGAAATGTTGGGGCAACCACCGCATTTGCAATTGCCGAAAGAGATTATGCCAAAGAAGTAATACTGGTTGATATTGAAAGAAAAGAGGGAGATAAAACATTTTATCCATCAAAAGGGCGGGGCCTCGATATGTGGCAAACCGCACCCATTCAAAGCTTCGATACACGCCTTACAGGCACAGTTGATTATAAAGATACAGCCAATTCTGATGTGTGTGTTATCACAGCAGGGGTACCGCGAAAGCCCGGTATGAGCCGGGACGACCTCCTTTCCATCAACGGAAACATTGTTAAAAGCGTAACTGAAGAGCTTGTAAAATATTCACCGGATACCATCATTATCGTAGTTTCAAACCCGCTTGATGTAATGACTTATGTTGCACACGCAGCAAGCAACCTCGATTCAAAGAAAGTGATGGGTATGGCCGGTATACTTGATACTGCCCGCTACCGCGCATTCTTAGCTGAAGCACTTGATGTGTCTCCAAAAGATATCCAGGCCATGCTAATGGGCGGCCACGGCGACACCATGGTTCCGCTGCCAAGATATACCACAGTTTCCGGTATTCCGGTTACACAGCTGATTGATGATGCCACTCTGAACGACATCGTAGAGCGCACCAAAACCGGCGGTGGCGAGCTTGTAGGCCTTATGGGTACTTCTGCCTGGTATGCACCGGGTACAGCAGCCGCACAGATGGTGGAGGCAATAATGCTGGATCAAAATCGTATCTTCCCATGTGCAGCCTATTGCGATGGTGAGTTTGGTATCAGCGACCTGTTTATCGGCGTGCCTGTTAAACTCGGAAAAGGCGGCATCAAGGAGATTGTAGAAATTGAACTTGATGAGCACGAAACGAAACTTTTAAGAGCATCAGAAACAGCTGTTCGTTCAACACTGAACGACTTCAAAAAGCTGATGGATAACTAAACCGCAAAAAACGAAGACAAGGCTCTTCACTACTTGCAATTTAACCCCAATCCGGTTTACCGGGTTGGGGTTTTTTATGATCTATTCTTTATCCGCTCAAGCCATTCACAGGGAATGTCTATCTCCTCGCTGATTCCATACTCAGCTATTTTGAGAGCGGAACTCTGCAGAAAAATAGACCGGTTTTGCAGCTGCTTCCCACTGCTGTCTCCATTTGGGCCATAGATGGGATCATTCAATATGGGCAGGCCTGCTTCTCTTAAATGAAGGCGAATTTGGTGTGTTCTGCCGGTTATAAGTTTACACTTTACGATACTTATATCGCCATCGGTTTGTACCGGTTCAATGATTGTTTCTGCAGGTTTGGCCCCTGCCAGATTATCTCCACACTCAAAAATAAACCCCTTTTTTCGCCGGATGGGTGCTGTAACTTTAATCATCTCAATAAGAGAACCCTTAACCAGGGCATAGTACCATTTTTCGACATTGAGATTTGTGAAGGCGAGCTGAAACCGGCCGGCTGTCTCTTTATTCCTGGCAAACAAAACCAATCCTGATGTAACCGAATCGAGGCGATGAACCATGCTGAGATTTGTATATCCCTCTCCCTCTAAAATATACGTGAGAGTGTTTTTGTAATACCTGCCACCCTGATGCATTGGCAACGGCGCCGGCTTAAAAACGATGAGCCAGTTATCTGATTCCTTTACAATGCGCACATCGTCCGGTACGGAAGGCTCCTTCACCGTTGGGGTATGATGATAAATAAGCTGGTTTGATTTCAGAACTGAATCAGGTTCGGCAGCACCATCATCAAACCAAACCCACTTCTTCTCGATTCTTCGAATCCACTCCTCGGCCGAAACAAATGAGAAGCGATCCGTGAGAAAACTGACAAGCTGCTTACCGGAATCTTTCGGCTTTACATGCAGCGTTCTGGTGAGCGGATATGGTTCTACAATTCTGGCGTTACTGCTTCTGTAATTCACGCTCTTTGAAGCTGTCATCAAAGTAGTTATACCATTTTCTGAATGGGCGGAAGGCATCATCGGGATCGAACGGGCGCCGATATTCACTTGCTTTGCACTCTTCACTGCAGCACCCTTCCATCATGTTTGCACCCTCTTCTGAGCAGACAAAAAGTTTATTGCACTCCATGTTCGCACAGTTGATGTAACTATCAGCCGGTTTTCCGGTGATTTCACATCGGGCAACAGGTTCGAGGCTGTTCTTATTTACCGGTACAACAAGGCGATCATCAAATACAAAGCACTTCCCATTAAAATATTTGCCCTCCTCTTCCTTGCCGTAAGTAAGAATGCCGCCGTGGAGCTGATTCACATCTTCCCACCCTTTTTTCTTCATCAGAACAGAAAATTTCTCACAGCGGATACCACCGGTGCAGTACATGAGCACTTTTTTATCTTTTGGAATCTCTTTTTCAGCTTCATCCAGCCAGCCGGGAAAATCATAAAAATTCTCTACATCGGGTTTGATGGCACCCTCAAAATGACCCACACGCGATTCGTAGTTATTTCGAACATCGATTACCACAAAATCTTCTTCTTTTTCGAATACTTCGCGCCACTCTTTCGGTGAAAGATAATTGCCGCCATATTTCGGGTTCAGTCCATCCTCATAAATAGCCACAATCTCTTTTCGCACTTTGCAGATAAGCCTGGCGAATGGAATCACATCGCTCTCATCTGTTTTAAACTCTGTATCCTCAAAACCGGGCAGGCTCCACAGATACTCTTTGTACTTCTGCATCTGTTCCGGTGTGCCGGCCAGCGTGCCATTAATTCCCTCTTCTCCGATGTAAACACGCCCTTTTACACCAAGATTTTGCATGAATTGTTTATGATCTGCGCAAAATTGTCTGGGATTTTCAATGGATGAGAAGTTGTAGTAAAGAATTACTTCGTACATCATGATGTTTTGCAAAAAGAGACGTTTTTATAAAAGAATTCGTTAAACGATTTGTGAATTCATAATTTACGATGATTTTAAACAAATTTTAAATTGCTGTTTGTCCGGATGAGACTATTTTTTTCACCCCCTGCCAAGCTACTCTTATTTCTTTTGTTCGGCCTGATTCCATTATCAGCTTTGGCTCAGCATTCTCTTCAGGTTCATACAGTTGATACTCATCCATCCTTTCAAGCTATCCAGGCTGCATATCAGAACGGTGAACTATCTGCTGATGAAGCTATTCTGCAAAAAATATATGCCGGACTCTCACCTGATCGCCTCGATACTCGTTTCAGCTACGAGGAAGATACCATCATAAAGTGTCTCACTCCGGTGATAGCAGCTTACAATCGCGAAAAAGAGAATCTCTCGATGGCAACCGTTCAGGAGGTTAACAACTTGTTGCGGGGTGATCTGGTTACATCACAGCAAGCAGCACAGCACATTTCTCCATCAGGTAACTTCCGGCTGATATATGAAACAGATGGCACCCATGCGGTTCCACTGGAAGATAGCAACGGTTCGGGTGTACCCGATTATATTGAAAAAGCCGCCTTCGCTGCCGACTCTTCCTACAGGCATCAGATCGAAACGCTTGGTTTTCGTGATTTTCTACAGGCTGATCCGTACGAAATCATTTTCAGAAACATTCGCTCTTATGGATTGACCACCCAAAGCGGTTCAACCACTTTCATTACTATTCACAGTAATTTTCAAAACTTTCCCCCAAATACTCATCCCGAAGGTGATGTGATTGGTGCACTCTATGTTACAATTGCTCATGAAATCAAACATGCCAGCCAGTATGCTACAAGCCGCTGGCAGGGAGATTCGGGAAGCTTCAACTGGATAGAAATGGATGCCACACTGATGGAAGAGGTGGTTTTTCCTGATGTGAATGATTATTACAACTACATTAAGAGTAACTTTGAGGGTTTCAATCCAAATAACCGGTCTATTTTTGGCAATCCGCAAAGTGCTACTCCCGGTGCTTACTGGCACGTTAGCTGGATGATCTACTTTTACGAGCAGTTTGGCGGTGAATTTTTTGCTGATGTATGGCGGGAGTTTATTGAGAACCGCCAGCTGCCAATGTTTGATGCAATACAGCGTAATCTTGAGCCACTTCAAACAAGCCTTGAACGCGAACATCTTAAAAATCACATGTGGCATATGGCATCCGGCCCTGAGAGGTCTGCCCCGGACTTTGGGTTCAGTGATCGCGTTAACTACCCCAATGCCAATTTTGCGCAATCCCTCTCGATCACACCTGATAGTTTAGGCCCGCTTTTCTTGCAGCCCATGGCCGCAACCTATGTGGAGGTACAGCCTGCCAACATTGCGCTTGGCCAGCCGGCTATTCGTGTTGAAACAGATATACCCGGTATTGTTGTTGGTGTATTGGGATATTTCAGAGACGGCAGCACAGACTATCAGCTGAGTTCAAATCCCACAGCTACCACGCAGCTTGTACAAACTACCTGGTCTTGGGCAGACCTGACAGATATGAGTATTGCCGTGGTAAATGCCAACCGGGATAATCAGGCCACCTACAATCTTGTTGTTACATCCAGCCTGCCTGATGAAGATGCCATTTCGCAAAATTATCCCAATCCGTTCAGCTCGTTCACCAACATTCAGTTTTCTTTGAATGAGAGAAAAAACGTTACGATTGATATTCATGATGCAATGGGAAGACGCATCCAGACTGTGGTTAATGAGGAGCTAAACGCAGGTTTTCACTCTATTCGCTTTAATGGCAGCGGTCTCGCTTCGGGTGTCTATTTTTACAGAATAATTACCGGACAGACAGCAGAAACCAGAAAGATGGTTTTGATAAAATAATGTGATTTCGATAACAGTTTTTTATCGAAGCCCCCTCTTTTTGAGAGAGAATGAGAAGAATGCCACGCAATTACACTTCGTTTACCGTTTAACCCCTGTTCAACAAATCCACAACAAGCATATCTGAAATTCTCAGGCCTTCGGGGGTTAGTGCCAGCCTCTCTTCCTCAAATACAAGCATCCTTTTTTCTACTTGATTCTCAATCCAATTTTGTTGTTTCCGGCTCAGGCTGTATTGATATTTCTCTCTTAAATTTTTCACAGATATGCCTTTCACTGTTCTCAGGCCAAGCATAATTCGCTCTTCAGCAAGGGTAGTAAGGTTAAGCTGCTCCACCTCATCTATAGATTCCTGCGCCGGCTTTTCAAGATAATGGCGAATATCCGATCGGTTTTTCCATCGTTTAGCCTCGTTGCTACTCCACCAGAATGAGTGAGCTGACGGCCCGAGCCCGAGATAATTTTGATGTGTCCAGTAGTTACTGTTATGAAGCGCCTCCTTGCCCGGTTTCGAAAAGTTACTTACCTCATACTGAACAATTCCTGCTCGGTGCAGGCTCTCTTGTACCAGCTCAAAATGTGCTGCAACCTCTTCATCATCAGGCGGATTGATGCGGCCTAACTCAACCTGCCTGCCAAGACGGGTATTTGGTTCAACCGTAAGTGAATAGGCTGAAATGTGGGGCGGATCAAAAACCAGCAGCTGTTCAATATCTGCTTTCAGCATTTCAAGATCCTGACCGGGATTACCATAGATCAGGTCGGCAGTGAATGCCGGGAAATCTGTTTTTTGAAGTAATTCGAGCGCCTTTAAAGCTTCATTTCTATTATGAGCGCGGTGCATGAAATTGAGAATATCTTCATCAAAAGATTGCACCCCCATACTGGCTCGGTTTATTCCAATGCCCCGGATCATGTTCAGATAATCGGCGGTAACATCATCAGGGTTCAGCTCCATTGTGATTTCCAGTGGCTGCAAATCAAAAACAGAATCAAGTGCGGTAAATATTCCTGTTAGCTGCTTTTCATTCAAAAGAGAGGGGGTTCCGCCACCCAGATAAACAGATGAAATAGGCTCGCTTGAAAATGGTGTATCCGTGTATGAGTGAATCTCTCGAACTAACGCCTCAACAAATGGCTCGCGTAGCTGCTGCCGGGTAAGAAAATAGAAATCGCAGTAACTACAGGCCTGTTTACAAAACGGTATATGGATGTAGAGGCCGGCCAAAACAGTTTATTCCGATTTTGGCGGGTAGAATGGATTTTCATCGTACTGATTTACCCGCCTGTATGTACGCTGATAGTTCACATAATTGGCTGCATTTTGGCGGATGGCTGCAATCTCATCATCCGTAAGCTTACGGGCTTGTTTTGCCGGTATACCCATGTACATGTAGCCGCTTTCGAGCCGCTTGCCGGGAGGTACCACGCAACCTGCTGCAACAATTACATCCGATTCAACCACGGCACCATCAAGTACGGTGGCTTGAATGCCAATTAAAACTCTGTCGTGAATAGTGCAGCCATGAATGGTGGCATTATGGCCTATGGATACATCATTCCCAAGTTTTGTGGGGTTGGTTTGGTTGGTTACATGAATACAGCAGTTATCCTGAATATTGCATCGATCACCTATTTCAATCCAGTTTACATCACCACGAATTGTAACATTAAACCAGACGGAACTATCCTCTCCAATTTCCACATCACCGATAATATCTGCGCTTGGGGCGATAAACACTGTTTCGTTAAATTGAGGGGATTTATTTAAAAATTCGTAAATCATACCGGGGGATTTATAAAAAAATGCCACCCCGTTTACTGCAATAAGGGTGGCATCAAGCTATGAAAAACTGTTGAACAGAAACTTCTTAGTTGGAACGGTACATGTAGAGTTCTACAATAGATTTAAACTGCTCGTAGGATTGTGGATTCTGGCGAAGCTTATGGCCATCAATAAAAAATGTAGGTGTTGAATTAACGGTTCTTCGAATACCTTCCTGTCTTTGGTTTTCTACCGCCTGGCGAACTTCATCCGATTCAAGATCGGCGAGAAATTGGTCCATATCAAGCTCAAGCCGCTCTGCGAAATCTGTGAAGTATCCCATTGCGTCTGCTTGCTGTGGAGACCATTCTGACTGATATTCAAAAACAAGATCGTGCATTCCATAAAATTCGCCTTGTCTGTTTGCAGCTTCTACTGCATGTGCTGCAAGCCTGCTATGCGGAAATCCTGATAAGGGGAAATAACGGTATTCAATTTCCACCATTTCTCCAAACTCCTCTTTTAGCATTTCCTGGAGAGGAATGTACACTTTACATGCCGGGCAGGAATAGTCGCTGTACTTCAAAATCTGTACTTGTTGTGCGGTTCGCTCTCTTTCAAAATTAGCTGATCCGGAATCTGAATTACCAAAAACCCCGCCAATATAGAGTGCTGCCACAGCAACAATTACAAAGAGAACTACTGAAAAAATTTGTATCGAAAGCTTATTCATTTTAATGCTATTTATCGTTGACTAAAGTAATCTTAAAATTACCACTAATATTTATGAAAAACGTATTTAGTTGTGAAATGGTACGGTAATTACTTAGCCTCACTACCCAGTTTACTTTTATATGCCATCGCATAGATTTTCATCTGCTTCACCATGGATGCCAGCCCGTTTGAACGGGTTGGAGAGAGATGCTCCTGCATACCGATTTTTTGGATGAAATCCGGATTCGTGGACAGGATTTCATCGGGCGTTTCGCCGGAGTAGAAATTTACCATCATGGCAACAAGGCCTTTGGTGATGGCTGCATCGCTGTCGGCTTTAAAAATCACGCGATTGTCATCGAGCTCTGTGGTTAACCAAACCTGCGACTGGCAGCCGCGAACAAGATTTTCCTCAACCTTATGCTCATCGGAAAGGGGGCTCAGCTTCTGGCCAAGTTTTATAATGTACTTATAACGTTCGGGCCAGTCTCCCAGCAATTGAAACTGTTTTACTAAACGATTCTGTTTTTCCTGTAGTGTCATAATCTAAAGGTACGAAAATGTACACCGGTTTTGATTTAGAAAATCAGGCTGAATTAGTTTTTGCTTACAGTTTTGGCAGAGGAGATCTCTGTTGATATGGAACCCTTTATCTCTTCCACATTTTCACGGTCATCATCCCAAACTGGCTTGGCATAATCAATAACCGCGATGAACTTTCCTCCTTCACCACGAATTCTGAATTGCTCGGTGTTTGGCTTTCCGCTTAAAATGGTTTTGAGGTGATTCGATAGTTTCTGCTGATCTTCATCATGCACCAGCTCTTTGAGAGTCATACTTTCAGCATCTTCTGTTGAAATACCCGTTATTGCGGTGAACGAATCTGAAACATAGCTAAATTTGTAGCTTCCATTATCTTCTTTCAGCTTATACCTGAAATCTTTGGTGATGTCGAACATCTTATCGAGGCTGGAGCCACTTTTGTTCAGCATCGCCATAATACGTTTTTGAAGTGATTTGTTTTCAAACGCGGCACGTACCACTGTCTGGTCATCAATCGTGAGAAGCCGGGTATTCACTTTTACTTCAACAGGCAAACCTTTGTGCGTTGAAATTGTAAGATTGTGGCTTACTCCATCAAAATCACTCGGCTTAAACTTGTCGAACTTGTGCTTGAAGCTTTCAACCTGCTTATCAGATAGCAGCTCCCACACTTTTTTCTTTTTGAGCTCTTCATCATCGTAGCCAATTAAGTCTCGGAATGCTTTATTTGATGTAATAATATTACCCTGCTCATCAATATCGATAAGTGTCTTTTTCGATTCTTCCGCAAGCCTGTCAAACTCAAGCTGGGTATCCACTACTTTCTTCTCTGAACGCTTACGTTCAGTAATATCATGCTGATATGATACCCAATGCGTGATCTCACCCCTGTCATTCGTAAGCGGGTGTATGTCCCACTGATTGATAAATTCAGATCCATCTTTTCTGTAATTTACTGTATGCCCAAAAAAGGAGTTGCCATCTTTCAGGCGTTTTTTCAGGGTATCAAGTACAGCTCTGTCTGTTTTGGGGCCTTGAAGAATTCTGGGCGTTTCACCAATTGCTTCTTCTCTGGAGTACCCGGTCATTTTTGTAAATCCATCATTTACATAAATAATTCTTGGGCCCGGTTTTTCAAGCTCAAGTGTGGTGATTACGATAGAGTCGTAGTCGCTCTTGATGGCTCTCTCTAAGAGATCTAAATGATTTTTTATCTGTTCTCTTTGCTGAATCAATTCATCAGCGAACTTCACTAACTTTTTATATGATTCTTCATCCTTGCTGCAGGATTTCAGGAATTCCTGGATATTATTCATCTTGTTTATAATGGGTTACAAAAATTAACTTCTCAAATATGATGACAACACAACAATTAAAAGAATTCATTCCCTAAAATCTTAAATAAGAGATTACTTTTTTTCTCATTGCCAACTAACTATTCAGTATGATCTTAGATATGGTTTGAAGCTGCATATTTGAAGTACCTTCATAAATTTTTCCAATTTTTGCATCCCTGTAGTACTTCTCAACGGGGTACTCTTTTACATAACCATAGCCGCCAAACAGATCAATCGCCATGGAGCTAACTTTCTCTGCAACTTCAGAACTGTAGAACTTTGCCATTGCTGCTTCCTTTAGAAATGGCTGACCTGCCTCCTTCAGCCTTGCCGCGTTATAAACCAGCAGGCGGGCCATCTCGAGCTCGGTTGCCATCTCTGCCAGCTGGAACTGCACTCCCTGGAAATCTGCTATTGCCTTTCCAAACTGCTTACGCTCTTTTGTATAATCGATGGCTGCATCAAAAGCGCCCTGTGCAATCCCAATCATTTGGGCACCAATTCCAATTCGCCCCTCATTTAGTGTTTCGATTGCCACTTTGTAGCCTTTGCCTACTTCACCGAGTATGTTTGCTTTTGGAACACGCACATCTTCAAGAAGCAATTCGCACGTAGAGCTGGCACGGATTCCGAGTTTATTCTCCTTTTTCGAAATGGAGAAGCCTTCCATGCCCCTCTCAACAATAAAACCGGTAATACCCTTGTAGCCTGCAGCAGGATCTATCGTAGCAAAAATCAGAAAAATATCCGCCTCATTAGCATTGGTGATCCAAAGTTTGGTGCCGTTTAGTATGTAGTGATTCCCATCCTCCTTTGCAGAGCACTTCAGCGCAAAGGCATCACTTCCAGAACCTGCTTCGGATAAACAGTAGGCTCCAACTTTTTCGGTGGCAAGCTGCGGCAGAAACCGCCCGTTCACTTCATCTGATCCCCACCGAAGGAATGCGTTATTCACCAGGGTATTCTGCACATCCATAAAAACACCAACCGATGCATCTACACGGGAAATTTGTTCAATGGCCACAATACTCATGAAAAATGAACCCCCGCCTCCCTGGTATTTTTCAGGAATCTCGATGCCCATAAAACCCATCTCAAAGAACATATGGATCAATTCAGGGTCGAGCTTTGCTGCCTCATCCATTTCATGTACCTTCGGTTTAATCACAGTATCCGCGAACTCAGCAGCCGCCTCTTTAAGCATCTGCTCATCTTCAGTTAACTGGGTAAGGGGAGCAATTTTTTGGTCTGACATTTGTTTCTTTTTTTAATTATTGAATAGCATTTTCGGGCAGTTAATATAGGTAAATGTAAGCGCTTTTCCGCAACAATTCAGCCCTATTTGTTAGGTTAAGAGTAGATGCATTCCTATTTTTGAAGGCAGCATCATTCAATTCAATCAGGATTTTAAAATTGAATAAATCACTCACTAAAAAGCACGGTTTAAACGTGACCGAATTCCAGAAAAACACCACAAAACTCTTTAATGATTTTTCTCCATCAACAAAAAAAGATTGGGAGAAAATTGTACTCGAAGATATTGGCCCAGAGCATGATCTTTCAAAAATCAGCTGGAATTTACCGGGCATGCAACCCGCACTTCCACTCTACACAAAAGAAGAAATCAGCTATTCAGAGACCAACCCTATTCGCAAAACATGTTCGTGGCAACTGTGTGATTACATTTCTGATAAAAACTTTTCTGATGCGAAAAATTCCATTATTGAAGCAGCAAATGGAGGTTCCGAATGCTGTTTTATTTCAAAAAAAGTAGACATAGATTTTGAAGAAGATTTCAAGAACCTGATAAAGGCTGCAGAAAATGCCGGTGTTGATCTCATTTTTGAATCGCTCAAAATTTCAAAGTTTACTGATTCGGCCGATGACATCGATTCGAACGTAACTTTTTTGCGGGATGATTTTTCTGATTCTTCACAGAGTAACCTAAACTCATTCGAAATTAAGCCCTTATCATCCAATCAACTGCTCTCTGTTAACGGATCAAACTATTGTTCGGATGAAGCTTCCATACCTCACCGTTTAGCTGTTTCGCTCTCTATCGCTTCGGAATATCTTTTGGCAACAGATTTAAAAGCTGCTGATTCTATTCTTTTTAGAGTAAATACCGGTTCGCTTTACTTTCCCGAAATTGCCAAACTCAGAGCATTGAGAGTTTTGTGGCACAATATGATGGAAGCCTGGAAAGTGTCCGGGAATCCTGAGACTCTGATCCTGTCTGAAATCGAGAAAAACGACGCAACAGATTCACCATACAACAACTTATTGATCTCGGTAACCGAAGCGATGTCAGCTGTACTGGGCGGGACAGATATTCTGATGATCCATCCATTCGACAATGAGAACCATTTCTCCGGCCGGATAACCCGAAATATTCATCACATCCTCAATGAGGAAGCTCATTTTGGTAAAGTAGCAGATCCCGCAGCCGGATCTTATTATGTTGAAAAACTCACAGATGAAATTGCCAAAGAGGCCTGGAGACGTTTCGGACAGATTGAGGAGAACGGAGGATTTTTGAATTCCCTGGAAAATGGAATTATACCGGAGGATCTCTTATGAAAAAGCCCGATTTCACAAAAATTCCACTGAAAAATAATCTTCCCAATGCAGATCTTTCCCGGGCTGAACCATGGCTCTCTCCGGAAAAAATTTCCATAAAAGAAACCTACAGTCAATCAGATTCAAGTGGACTTGAACATCTTGAATTCAGCGCCGGAATCCCCCCCTTTCTGCGCGGTCCTTATGCCACCATGTATACCATGCGCCCGTGGACCATCCGTCAATATGCCGGTTTTTCTACCGCGGAAGAGTCGAACGCTTTTTACAAGAGAAACCTTGCTGCCGGCCAAAAGGGACTCTCCGTAGCTTTTGATCTGGCAACCCACCGGGGGTACGATTCTGATCATCCACGGGTAAGCGGTGATGTGGGCAAGGCCGGGGTTGCGATCGATTCCATCCTCGATATGAACATTCTTTTCGACCAAATTCCACTGGACAAAATGTCTGTTTCGATGACCA
>REDS01000042.1 GCA_007693395.1 Balneolaceae bacterium
CGGCTCACTCCGTTCACCTGCACTGCGCTCGATGTGACGTTGCAATGGCTTAATACTATGTTCTCCACGTAAGTTCGCGCGCATCCCGATACAGTTTAACCGGAAGTAGCAGAGAATCTTTTGCAAAAATAAAAGCCTTGACTTTTTTTAAATGGGATAGATAAGATAAGTTTGCTACATTTTTTTTGAAATGTGATGAGTTACATAAACAGCTTGAAAACAAACGTATCCTTTTTTAAAGAAGAAAAACTTTTTACAAAATGATTTTTTGTTACAAACCTAAAATACTAATCCAAAAGAGATCTATTCATACAATCAGCCTTAGTTTAATCATGCTTGCAGGATTTTTTTTCAACACACAAAGGTTGTTGGCTCAGCAGCATACTATCGCCTTGAACGAAGTTATGGCATCTAACAGCGTCACTTTTGCTGATGAAGATGGCGACTACGAAGATTGGATTGAGATATACAATTATGGCGATGAACCGGTAAACTTGAATGGATTTGGCCTTTCTGACGATGAAGATCGCCCGTTCCGATGGGTGTTTCCGGAAGTGATTATTGAGCCGGATGAATATCTGTTGGTTTGGGCATCGAATAAAGACCGCCGGGAAACCAGTAGCGAACTGCATACTAATTTTAGAATTGCTTCATCCGGCGAAAAGGTTCTATTAACATACTTGGATGGCACTTTAATTGATATACTGCCGCCCACAAAAATTCCTACTGACATTTCGCTTGGAAGGCAACCGGATGGAAGCGGAAAATGGGTCTATTTTACCGAACCTACCCCCGGAGAGGCCAACACCACAAACAGCTTCACTGAACTGCTTGATCCACCCGAATTTTCACATGCACCAGGCTTTTATAGCGAAGCTTTTCAATTAACAATCACACATGATGATCCCAATGCGATCATTATTTATACGTTGGATGGTTCTGAACCGGATATACAAAATCTCAACGGGGTTACCTATTCATATCTTAACTCTTACAGAAATGGGCCATTACTGCAAGGCACCTATAGGTCGGAAGTGTTCGAATCGCCAATAGTAGTTGAAAACAGAAATAACAAACCGAACAGAATTTCTGCGATCACAACCACTGCTGATTCCAATCCAGGCTATGTACCTGTAGATCCGGTTAAAAAAGCAGTGGTAATTAAAGCTAAAGCATACACGCAGAAGACAGCGAGTACCGTATCAAAGGCTACTTATTTTATTTCCGATAGCGGGGAATTTGATTATTCGCTACCCATCATTTCATTAAGCCTGGACGAGGATAAGCTTTATGATTATCACGAAGGAATTTACGTGCCAGGTGTTGATAACGTTACTTCAACCGGTGCTTTGACCTGCGATTGGGGCAATTATAACCGACGAGGAAGGGAAACGGAAAAAAAAATACACATGCAATATTTCGAGAACAGGGATTTAATGATCGATCAGGGCTTGGGTATGAGAATTCATGGCAATTGTTCAAGAATGCTGCCTTTTAAATCGATGAGGCTTTATGCACGCAATGTTTACGATTCGAATAACATATTGAACTATCCATTTTTTGAGAAAAATCCGGCAGGAGCTCTTTTTCCTGATAGAAACGAATTTAAACGGATTTTACTACGTGCACCAAATTTTAGTGACATGGTATTTAGCCGTTTGTATCAATCGGTATATGAGGGCATTGGTGGAAGAATTCAGCCTGCAATAAAATTTTTAAACGGTGAATACTGGGGAATCAGTTTTATCAGAGATCGTTTAGACCATGATCACTTTGCAAATTACTATGATCTCACACCTGATAACGTCATACAAATTAATATTCGATACCGCCATGAAATAGAAAACATACCACGAAATTTTCGGGAACGCGTTTTTCATGTCTCGAATGGAGTTTCTTCTGATTTGGATCTCTTTTATGAGATGCGCGGCTTTATCATCAACAATGATATGTCGGTTAGTGAAAACTACTCAACCGTGATGGATATACTTGATGTAAACTCCTATATAGACCATTTGATATTAAAAATCTTTGCAGGTGATGATCACTACGCACCGGAATTTGTCTTCTGGAAAGCACGCGAAAGAGAAAATGATCACTACGGAGATGGGCGCTGGCGGGTAACTATAAAAGATTTTGACTCGACATTGAAGACCGACAATTTTTTGAGTGGTTTGGCAACCGGTACACATCCACGTCCATTTGGATCTGAAATTTTTCAACATTTACTTCAAAACAAACATTTTGAGTATGCCTTTTTAAATCGTTTAGCTGATCTGTTAAATACTCACTTTTTGCCCGATCGATTTCAGAAAATCATAGAGAATTCATTTTTGGAGGTATCACCATATTGGGATGAATTAACAGATCGCTGGAATAATTACTCGATAAGCAACCCGGATTCACCATTCAAAGTGGAAAAAAAAAATCAGCTTATTAGCTGGAGCAATGAGCATCCTGGCAGACTGCGTAAACATGCAATGCAGCATTTCCACATATCTTCAACAGTTGAACTAACTGTAAACGTAAACCAACCAAAAAAGGGAAATGTACTCATTAGTACAATTGATCTGACACCGGATACCCCGGGAGTCTCTGAAAATCCCTATGCCTGGACAGGAACATATTTTTCCGGAATCCCAATTGTCATAACAGCACAACCAAAATCAGGTTATCTCTTCAGCCATTGGACAGGCAGCAAGGAGGGTACAGAGCCATCTATAAAAATAACTCCTGATGGTAACATTGCACTAACAGCCCACTTTGTTGAAAATACCGGTGTGCCTCCAAACCTTGAGCCCTTTACCTTTACCAATCAACAAACGGTGTACGAAGAACACTTTACCCACTATCGCGGCAGTAACCGCACCATGCCCGAACACATGTTTGTTATGTGGGATGAAAACCGGCTTGCCAATCCCTTTACCGGTGTAGGAAATGTAAACACAGGCGATCCGGAATTAGAATATGGTAATTTTACGGCATACACGGCTGATGGGAAGGATTTCTCTTTTGGAATTCGAGAACGGGCACCATACGATCTGCGGGATGCCCGTCTTTATTTTGCATTTACCAACAATACGGATAAACCTGTAAGTGAATTTTACATAAGTTATGATGTGGAGGCCTGGTTTATTGGAGATCGCAGAAATCGTATCCGCCTGAAGTATGATGATGCGATTATTTCTGATGAACGTTTCACATTTGAAACCGATCTGTTTTCAACAGATAACCCTTCAAAAATTACAACGCCAAATACAAAGGTGAATGGTGCGCTCGATGAAAATCGTACAAGAGTTTCAGGGCATATAGATATCACCAAAATCGACAACGGTACAGGCGTGCCATTCCAGCCGGTTGCACCAGGTGATACCGCTTATTTTCGATGGCAGTTTTCCAACACTACTGCAGATAACGGCTCGCTGCGATCGGGTTTAGCTGTAAATAATATCTCTGTTCACACAATACCGGCTGGGGAGTACACCATTGCCTATAGACAAGGCTGGAATATTGCAGGTGTGCCGGTTCATTCAAAACCCATAACTTACCACTCTGTTTTTAACACTATCAGTGCGCCACCTCTTAAATTTATCTCAGAATATGTAGAAGCGGAGAGCCTGTTTCCCGGTATTGGTTACTGGGTTCATCTTGCTGAGCACGAAACGGTAAATTTTACAGGGGATGAGTTGAACTATCTGAAACTTGATCTTAAAAAAGGGTGGAACCTGTTATCCGGCCCGGGGCAGAGCGTGCAGTTCGCTGCAATTGATGATAGTGAAGAGATTATCAATTCTGCCTGGTATGGATTTGATAAAGCATACTACGTTACCACTAAAATTGAACCTGGTAAAGGCTACTGGGTTCGTGCTTCAAGGCCAGGGGATATAACCTTCGGCCACTCCTCACCTGATCTGGTAGCTGCCGGCCAGGCTGAAAAATCCCGGAAGCAATTTAGCCAGGAAGAGGAATTTATAGCCCTTCACTTTATCGCCGAAACAGATACGCTGCAAGTACTTTGGTTTGACGGACATTTACCTGATGCTCTGCCCAACAATCGGTTTGACATGCCACCGGCTCCCCCTAAAGACGCATTTGACGCTCGTTTTGTACCGGAAGAAAGCCGTTTGTCTGAGAGCGCAGCACCACAAATTTCTATACAGTTGAATGAACAGCTCGTTGAGGTTTATTTACACGCACCGGGGTGGGCTTTAGCAAAGATCTGGGAAATAGTACAGTTTACAGCAGATGGCATGGTAGCAGACCGGCAAACTGTGCGGCATGGAGAGGCGGTTGCACTTTACTCTGCTGATGTGACCGGAATTGACATTGTACCCAAAGAGGAGAATACGGAAGAAGACCCGGACGACCCCACCCAATTTGTACTGGAGCAAAATTTTCCAAACCCTTTTAATTCACGCACGCAAATTCGCTATCAATTGCCCGAAACGAGTGAGGTTCGTTTAAACGTGTATGAAATGACGGGCAGGCGAGTGGCCACACTTGTTAATGGAAATAGGCCGGCAGGAACGCATACGGTTACATTCAATGCCGGTAATCTTTCCAGTGGAGTTTATATTTATCGTTTACAAGCGGGGGAGTATCTGCAAATGAAAAGGTTGACTGTGATTAAGTAGTAAGGGGATTGTGGTGAGTGTATAATGTACCACGCAACATAAACATGTATGCCTGGTTTTGTGTAACTATATTGCTTATTACCATACCCTCAAAGAGAAGAAATGCTTTTTTACCAAGAGGAATGAGTTGGCACCCAAAAAAACAGCCGGATCTATTATACTATCCGGCAGATCGAAGCACTATTTAATTCTGATTGTAAAGAGCTCCTAATTGAGGAAGACTTTTAAATGAACAACCAAGATTAATTCAGAAAGAGAGTTGCCTAAAATAAAAAAAACCTCAACCGCAAAGCCGTTGAGGCTTTAAAATCTTTAGGAATTTCTACTTTTTACGGTCTCTCATCTTCTTAATAGCATACGCGCCACCCACTGCTGCAAGTATTCCAAGGCCGCCATCAATCGGGGCCTGATCAGGTTTTTCGGGTGGTGGTGGTGGCTGTGCATTTGCTAAGTCAGGCAGAAAGACAATAAGCAAAGCCAACAAAATAATAAATGATGCAAATAAAAATCTTTTCATAGAATCAGTGTCTTTATTACAACATAATAGCAATAAATAACTATCTAAAACAAATTAATATTTTTTAAACCTGCTATGTAAGTATTCGCTTTGAGCTAAGGCGTCAAGTTAAATTTTTAAAACTTACATCAAAAAAAAATACTTTGTTAATTTTTATTAATAAAGTTTAACGTTAATAAAGTTTAACGTTAACAATATTTTAATGTTTTAGCTACTTGAATAATTAATGCTTTATAATTAAAAATTGAGCATCTTAAAAATTATATTTTATCAAATGCCATCGTTACAAATAAAAAACTATGAACACACTTACTTACTACAAAGAGTCTAAGCTATCGCTTTTCAAGCCGATAAGTATATGCAGTTTATTCTCTAATAGGGGATTGCCGCAAAAAGACAAGCCTGTAAAAATTGCCTCCCAAATGGCTAAGGGATTAACACTCCTTATTATAGGGCTGCTTTTTGCACCCCTGGCCTACGCGCAAACAGCTCCAACTGCATTTGA
>REDS01000198.1 GCA_007693395.1 Balneolaceae bacterium
CAACGAATATTTTGGCTGAAAACAAAAAGTTCATTGTATATGAAGCCAAAAAGGGAAATTGAATCTGCTTTGATTCGATTTATATCCTAAGGGATTATAAAATCACCCAGTCGGCAAAAATAAAAATCCAGATAAGGGGCAGATAGACGAATGAGGCGAACATCAGCGCCTTTGCCGTGGGTTTATTCCTTGAAATGGCAAAACGGATGCCATAGTAGGTGAAACCGATTGTGGTGATGAGAGAACCGGCCAGGTAGAGCCAGCTCACAAGATCCATTACAAAGAGTTTATAAACAGTTGGGAATAAAATAAGCAGAGGGAGTATCACCCAAAGTGATGCTTTTATCCCATGAGGATCATTTTTAGGAAGCATTTTAAAGCCTGCATGCTCATAATCATCTCTGCAAACCCATGCGATGGAGATTACATGCGGAATTTGCCAGCAATAGATCACACCAAAAAGAATCCACATTCCATGCTCAAAAACGGTTCCGGTAGCCGCCGCCCAGCCACCAACTACAGGCAGTGCACCGGGAATGGCGCCTACAAAAACGTTGAGTGCCGATATCCGCTTGAGGGGTGTATAAGCTAAGAGATAAATAACGGTTGTTGCAAGCGAAACAAAACCTGCAACCGGATTTACCATGATCAACAGATATATCAGGCCGAGAAAAATCAGTGATAACGAAAAAATGGAGCTGTGAAGAGGAGTAATACGGTATGCGGGAATGGGACGCTTGCTGGTACGACGCATCAAACCGTCCAGATTTCTCTCCATGAACATGTTATGTGCTGCGGTACCGGCTGCAATCAGGTAGGTGCCTAAAATTGCATGCACCATCAGCACAAAATTCACCCCGCCGGCAGAACCCATTAAAAAACCGATGAGCATACTTGCCAATACAGTGAACGTTATACCCGGTTTTGTAAGTTCATAGTAATCACTTACAACACCCAGAATATCTTTCCAACTTAATTTCCCGGTAACCGTTTTGTTCATGGAATAGCCAAAATTAGAATCGCATCAAATTAACCATTTTGGGATTGATATGTTACCTTAATATCAAATTCAAATATGAAGAGTAGTTTGGTACTGATCGAAAAAAAATAAATATCTGCATTAATTATTAAATCTGAATGAAATTAAATCTCTACCAAAAAACGGCGATTACTACCGTTATTGCCACTATTTTTTTAATTTTTGTTGGTGGCCTTGTACGCGCATCAGGTGCAGGGCTTGGCTGCCCCGATTGGCCCCAATGTTTTGGGATGTGGATTCCTCCTACTAACGTAGCCGACCTCCCACCTCAGTACGATGCTTCACTGTTTAATCCCCTCCATACCTGGCTGGAATATGTAAATCGTCTTGTTGGAGTTTTAATTGGCTTTTTGATTACACTCACGTTTCTGTTTTCATTTAAATACAGAAAAACCGACAAAGTAGTTACTATTACATCCGGTTTTGCATTTGTTTTAGTGCTTTTTCAGGGCTGGTTAGGCGGGCAGGTTGTTCGGTCAGGCCTGAGTGCAGGTATTATTACCATCCACATGGTGGTAGCGATGATTATTCTTGCTGTTCTCTTATATGCTACTTTTCGCGCAATGAGCGATCGGCTCGAGGTGAGAATTTCTGATAAATCACGAAAAACTTTTCTCTGGATCTCAGGTATCGTTCTCTTTTTAACGATGATGCAGCTCGTTTTGGGGACACAGGTACGCGAAGCAGTTGATGTGGCAAAGAATGTTATGGAGATGCCAAGGGAAACATGGATTGACTCATTAGGTTTTCTATATGAGGTTCACAGAAGCTTCTCCTGGCTACTGGTTATTTTTGGTATTGCCCTGGTCTATTACAACCGAAAACTGAATGCACCATCAAGACTGGTAAATCTTGGCTGGGTAATTGTACTTCTGATAATTCTTCAGATATTTATTGGTGTAGGTATGGAGTGGTTCGGTATGCCAGGGGTACTGCAGGTACTTCACCTGGTAAGTGTGGCACTACTCATTTGCGCTCAGCTGCTCTATATGCTCATAACAGGATTCTCGCAGCGCCCCCCGGTAATCGGTTAACCCATCACAGTTTGTCCTGAAGTTTTACAAGGAATGCCCGGATTTCTTTGAGGTCTTTTTTTGTCTCAAAAGAGATATCCACAGTATCGGAATCTGTTGAACCGGACTCTTCCTGCTGTTTTTCCAGAAACTTTTTAGCACCGGCTGTGCTGTACTTTTTATCCTGTATAAGTTCTTTTAACTTCAGTGCAAATGTAATGTCCTGTTCGCGGTAAATTCGGTTGCCGGCTTTGTTTTTGCGGGGTGAAAGCTCTTTAAAAATGGTTTCCCAATAGCGTAAAACATGTGGTTCTACTGTAGTTAGCTCACTTACTTCCCCTATTGAATAATACAATTTCTTCATAGTCTCGAAATCTTTTATTTTCTTGTATAGAAATGTACAAAAGTATGTTCACGTAAATAAATTGAACTTGCAAGCATTAGCAGTAAAAAAAACAGAGAAACCTGAGGTGGCTTCCGGGTCGCGGGCAGATATCAGTTTGGTTATACCATTACTAAACGAAGAACATTCGTTACGTGAACTGACCGACAAGATTATAGAAGCACTTTCCGATAAAAGTTTCGAAATAATTTTTGTTGATGATGGCTCCGAAGATGCATCCTGGCAGATCATTAAAGATCTCTGTGATGAATATGATTTTGTGAAGGGAATTCGTTTTCGAAGAAATCACGGCAAAAGTGATGCGCTGCAGGCAGGTTTTGAGCAGGCAAGCGGAAAGTATATTGTAACGCTTGATGCCGATCTTCAGGACGATCCCTTCGAGATACCCGAACTGATTGAGATGTTGTGCGATGGCGCCGATCTTGTGAGTGGATGGAAAAAAGTTCGGCACGATCCGATCTCCAAAACCGTACCCTCGCGATTTTTTAATGCAGTTACACGGTTTACGACCGGTATTAAACTGCACGATTTTAATTGCGGTTTGAAAGCATATCGCAGAGAAGTAATCGAAAGCATCTATCTCTATGGCGAAATGCACCGTTATGTACCCTTGCTGGCCAAGTGGAATGGTTTCGACAAAATTGATGAAAAAGTGGTGAAGCATCATCCAAGAAAACATGGCAAAACCAAGTTTGGAATATCCCGGTTTCTCAACGGTTTTTTGGATTTGGTTACACTTCTTTTTGTAAATCGGTACATGCAGCAACCCATGCACTTTTTTGGTTCTATCGGGGTACTGATACTTCTCATAGGGGGTGTAATCAGCGGCTATCTTGCCTACATAAAGATCTTTCTTGGAGAACCTTTGGGTAATCGGCCACTGCTTTTCCTCGGTATACTGCTCATTGTGGTCGGAGTTCAGTTCTTTTCGATCGGGTTTTTGGGTGAAATGATTAACAGGGGACAGGTGAAATACCAAAAACCGGGAATTGCCGAGAAAGCAGGTTATGAGTAAAATCGCGTACGACCCTGTAAAAGATAAATTTGCACGGATTGTTAAAAACTCAAGAAGATTAAAAAGACTGTTTTACTTTCTGCTCGATCTCTTTTTCCTGCGAAGCTGGCATCTGCGCCGCATTATTATAGAGAAAGGGGAAAGCTTCGATAAAAAGGGGGGATGGAAACTGCTCGATGCCGGTTCCGGTTTTGGTCAATACGACAGATTTTTGCTCAAGACGTTTCAAAATGTTGTGATTGATTCTGTTGATGTGAAATCAGATTATCTGCAAGACAATCAGAATTATTTTCGGGATGAGATTAAGAAGAAACGAATTTCATTTTACGAAGCCGATCTGCTTAAATTCGATAATAAAGAGGTATTTGATTTTGTGATATGTATCGATGTTTTGGAGCATATAGAAGAAGATACGATAGTCATCAAAAATTTGAGTGGTAGCCTTAAACCAGAGGGTATTTTTTTAATGCACTCACCATCGCACTTCTCCGAAGAGGATGCCGATGAAGACGATACGTTTGTTGGGGAGCACGCCAGAACCGGCTACTCAAAAGCGGACATTGAAAAGAAACTTATGGAGGCCGACCTTTTACCGGTTGATACTCATTACACCTATGGTAAGTGGGGCAGAAGATCATGGATACTATCTGTAAAATGGCCGATGATTGCATTTACTAAAATAGGCCTTTTCGCAGTTATTCCATTAATTGTTTACTATCCTTTGGTAATGCCATTTTGCCTATTAATGAATTATGCAGATCTCTTTACAAAAAACAAAAAAGGGAATGGAATTTACGCGGTGGCAAGAAAAATCTGAGCGGAGGTGCAACTAATTTCCCGGATAGATAAAATAAAAAAAGCCTCTCTCTTCAGGTGCTATCAGCAGATAACCAGCAACACGGGTCGGTGCTCTGTACATCTTACAGGATAATGATAACCGTAGTTTTCACTACCCGGGCTGCAAGCGTTTTCCTAATGAAAAAGGCTCCCGGATTTTCCTCTCACTCAATCAGATTTTATCTGCTAAGCAGATACCCGGGCTTTCATCCCCGCGAACTATCCAACTGACTTTGAAGACTCCTGAACCAACTGTCATCTTGAGATGAGCAATTGATCTATAGGTAATATAACAGGTTTCAAATACTGTGCAATATGTGTGATAAATGTTTGTTTGAGAAGCTTTTTATCTAAATAAATAAACCAATTGTATGCCATGATGTTAATTGATTAAAAAAAAAATTAATTTTTATAAAAATATTCTTCAAAATTTGATGTAAAAAAATGACAGCAACTGCTCATTACAGATTTGGGCGTAATGGCCTCACCTGAACTTCCGTATAGTGGAAATTTTCCGGAGATCTTAAAATGTGAATTACAGATTGGGCGAGTTCATCCGGCAGGATTTTGTTCTTATTGGATGAAGAGAAACCGGTATCCACAGAGCCGGGAGATAAACAGGTTACCTTAATACCAAAATCCCGGAGTTCTTTGTGCATTGAGTCTGATATTCCATTTACTGCGTACTTTGTTCCGCAATAAGCACTCATACCGGCTATTCCGTTTGTTCCTGCACCGGATGATATGTTTATGATGTGGCCTGATTCTTGACTTTTCATCACAGGAATAGCAAGTCTGGATGCATAAAATAGGCCATGAATGTTCACATCAAACAGCTTTCGCCACACGTCAGGTTTAGTCTCTTCAATTAAAGCATTATGGCCAATACCCGCATTATTGATCAGATAATCTATTTGATGATTGAGCTTTATAAGGGTCTGCTGGAAACTGTTGTCAACTGAATCCTGAGCAGCGAGATCTGTTTCAAAATGAAAATATTTAGGATGACTAAAGTCTGCTGGTTTGGTACGGCTCCAGCCGGCTACAGTAACACCAAGATTGAGCAGTGCCTTTGTGATGGCGAAACCAATTCCGCGACTCGTCCCTGTAACAATTGCAGTTTTTGTATTTAGAAGGTATTGCTCCATAATGTAATTGTCTTTTGAGATTCATGATAAATGCGATTGTCATTGATCGCTGATAATAGTGAACAGCAACTGAAGGGCAAAAAAAATCCCGAATCAGCAAGCTGTTCAGGATTAATGGAGTACCGCGTACGGGATTCGAACCCGTGTTACCGCCGTGAAAGGGCGGCGTCCTA
>REDS01000078.1 GCA_007693395.1 Balneolaceae bacterium
CGCAGCGATATTAACATTATCTGCGAATCGCTTGGTTACGCTCCCGAAGAACTGCCGCTGCCCACATCAGTGAAGCAAAAAATCTCATCTGATGATGACGGAAATAACAACAGAGCAAAAAAAACATCAGGCAGACGAGGCAAGAGAAGTGGCGGTGGCCGACAAAACAAACGCTCGAAATCTACTAAGCCTAAACGTGGAAAAAGCAGCCAAAACCTTAAAGAACTGCCAAGGCCAACATTCGATCAGCTTGAAGGAGGCCGCACAGGTAAAAAGAAAAAGAAAGGCCTTTTTGGGTTTATTAAGAAACTGTTTGATTGAGGGGTTTTGCTAAGAATAAATTTCCGAACTCTAACGGAACCTGAAACAACAGTTGAACATGTTTTAGGGTAATAAATTGAGGTTAAATCTATATAGAGTTCGGATGTCTAATCCGGGAACATATCTCTGAAGGCTTCTTCCGTATCGGGATTTTTTTCGGTGAATAGGCTAACCAGCCAGGTGGCTAAAAAAGCTGCGATAAAACCGGGAATGAGTTCATAGAAAATATCGGTCATACCCGGCATGTAGTACCAGCCAATTGTAACAACAGTTCCGGTAATCAGGCCGGCAAATATTCCCGCTCGGGTGGTCCCCTTCCAGTAGAGGGCAAGAATAGAGGTTGGACCGATCGACGCACCAAGGCCGGCCCACGCAAATAGTACAAGCCAGAATACAAGGTCTTCAGCGAGGAAACCCACGATCAGAGATAAAACCACAAGCAGAAAAACAACGATTCTGCTGTAAAGCACAAGAGTACGTTGTGATACATGCTCACCTTTACGAACAATTTTTTCATACACATCCCTAACTACGCTCGATGCAGCCACAAGTAATTGAGAATCTGCTGTACTCATAATTGCTGCAAATATGGATGCAAGCACCACCCCAAATAGAACAGGGTGCAAGTGCTCCTGAGCAAGTACAGGAAAAAGGTTTTCGGTATCACCGGCGGGAAGCATGCTCACCTCGGGGAAGTAAACCCGGCCTGCCAGCCCAATGAAAACGGCACCCCATGCCATCAGTACATTCCAAACCGTTCCGATAATAGCAGCAACCCGAAGCTGTGCCGAGTCATCAATTGACATATACCGCGCCAGAATATGCGGATTACCCGGTGAGCCTAAGCCAATACCCATAAAACCAATTGCTGCACCTACAGATATGGCAAACGGATCGACAAAAGCAGCATCCATCGCAGAAAGTTGTTGTAATAGCTCAATCAACCCACCGGCATTTAGAATGGCGATGATTGGCAGAATAACCAGTGCAAGTATCATCAGAATCGCCTGAAACATATCTGTGAGGCTGACAGCAAGAAAACCGCCAACTATTGTATATGCAACAACGATAAGGGCCGTTACCAAAATTCCGTTGTTCATCTCCATGCCAAAGCCGGATGCAAATGCTTTTCCCCCGGCAACAAATTGTGCAGAGATGTAGCCAATCATAAATACAAGAAAGATGGCCACGATGGTGATTCGGAGCCTACCATCATGATCACCAAACCGTTCAGCAAAAAAGTCTGGGATGGTAATGCAGTTTCGTTTCTCTGTGAAAATCCGCAGCCTTTTTGCGTAATAGAGAAACAGAAATATCTCCACCACGATATATCCAGCTACCGCCCAAACAGCCGATGGCCCTCTTGCATACGCCATGCCGGTTACACCCAGCAACAGCCAGGCACTACGCCCGGAGACCACCGCAGATAGTGCCACAACAAAGCGGTTCATTTTTCTTCCACCAATGAAGTACTCCGATATCCCCTTCGATGAGAATCGGCTGGAATATATACCGATGGCCATCAGCAGAAGCAGGTAACTAACAAATGCGCCTATAGCATATGCATCAAACTCAACGGCTAAAACGGAGGTGTCATCCATTTTTTACGGATTCTTTTTTAGCGAGCCAAACCGCCAAAAGTATAATGGTTGCCGGCAATAAAAACATGGTGAATAAAAAAGAGAAACTCATCAAGGTTTTTTTTGTGTGTGGTTCGCCAAGTATCGTAAAGTTCCTGATAAATGTGAAACGCACATTCAACCCTGATAAAGCCGGCTCCGCCTTCTCGGAGGGGGACGAAAGGAGATTTTCAACTAAGGTCAATTCGAGGGGAATTTTTGTTAAAGAGTGTAGCTCCACCTTAAGCGAAGAGCAATGGGGCTTGATAGGTTCTGAATGAGATATAAAAATCAGTTATCCAATCCAGAATAATACTCAGATGTTCATCCCTTCGTCAAGAACCATCAGGATTCTGTCCCCTTTAAATCAAAAATTTTTTTGGTGAAAAACTGTAAGGAATCTCTCTTATTTGTCTCATACAAGTATGCATAGAAAAGAGACATACAACTTTCCTTTTGCGGCTTATCCGGCACTAAGGTTGATGCTGTGGATGATGATTGGGATTTGTGTCGGCCACTATCTACTTGCCGGAAATCTGAATTGGATCCTCCCGACACTTGTGGCCACTCTGCTGTTATGGGCATCTGCAGAATTCATTCTCAGAAAATATCGGCCTGTTTTATACTCGACTGTTTCGATTTGCTTATACGCACTATTTGTAATGCTTTCAGCAGCTGCCCTATACACGTTCTCTGCTTCAAAAGATTCACCTGACTATGCTGCTCTCGAAATCCTGAAACTGTACGAATGGGACGATGTTACCATGGCAGGAAGCGTTAGAAATTCAGGAAGAAGCGCAAGCGGCAGAAATGTGTACGAACTGGATGTTCAGAACAGTGTATTTAATGATACACACTCATGGAACCGCAACTACCGAATTAGGTTGTACGACAGCAACGAGCACAATGAGCCGATCACCGCCGGGGATGAAGTGCAACTGCGCGTCCGGTTATATTCCTTTCCCGACCGCAGAAACCCTCACGAGTTTGATTATGGTGGCTGGCTGCTTGATCGCGGAATAGTTGCACATGGAGAGGTACAACAGGTTTTGGAACACAACCAGGTAAACCGGTTAGGGTGGGAACCACTCAGAGCAAAAGTTAGGGCAAACGTGCACACTGTTTTTGATGATGAACAGGCGGTAATTGCCAGAGCTCTCATTCTTGGGGATAAACAGGAGATAACAGCTGAAACAAGGCAGCAATTTTCACGGGCGGGTTTATCCCACATTATGGCCGTATCCGGCTTGCATGTTGGGTTTATTGTGGCTCCTTTTTGGTTTATCATTCCGCTGCTTTGGGGTAGCAGAACAGGAAAGTGGACAGGCCTGATCATTCTTACCCTGATATTGATCGCCTATGCCGGCCTGACAGGTTTCAGCCCCTCAGTTAGCCGGGCATCGTTGATGGCCTGGCTTCTCACCTACGGAAAACTGTTCCATAAGGTGAGGACCTCCATCAACATTACCGCCGTGGCGGCAGTTATCATTCTGATGATTGAACCACGGCAGCTTTTTGATGTGGGTTTTCAACTCTCATTTGCAGCAGTATTCATTATTCTTCTTGTGATGCCTAAAGTTCAGCGGCTTGTGCCAGGAAAATGGAGGTTTGGCAAAATTGGGGGACTCATTTCCATAATTTTGGTTTCTATTGTTGTACAGCTGGGGCTATTTCCCATATTGGTACACTACTTCGGTGAATTTGCTATTGTAGGGCCTATCGCAAATGCACTGGTCGTTCCTCTACTCTTTTTTACGGTGCCGGCGGCGTTGCTTCTTGTGATTTTTAGCCCATTGATGCCTCAACTTTTTCAAATTGGGGCATACCCGCTAACTCTGATTTTACAATGGATAGAGCATGTGGCATTTATGTTCGGGAGCCAGTCGTTCAGTTATCTTTCGTTTACCGCTTCACCTTCCACGCTTTTCTTTGTGTGGCTTTTCGTAATCCTATTGATTGCATCTATCCGAATTCCAACGGTTCGATGGAAAATGGCCGTTATCTTACTTGTTGGTTTAAATTTCTTTATGGCTGAACTCATCCTGAATAAACCTGTACAGGGAAAAATGAAGGTTACTTTTCTTGATGTTGGCCAGGGTGATGCCATTCATGTTCAGACTCCAAACAACAGGCATTTATTGGTTGATGCAGGCCGATGGTCGCCCATGAGCAACAGCGGTGAACGTGTATTACTGCCATATTTCAAGCATCTGGGGATAGATCATCTTGATGCAGTAATACTATCACATCCACACGCTGATCATATCGGTGGTATGCCACACCTTATTGAACATCTTTCAATCGGAAGAATATATCAGGCCGATTATCCATATGATTCCCAGCTTTATCACAGATACATGCATCTGGCAGAGCAGCATCAAATACCAATATATCACGCAACATCCGGTACGATGATAGATGCTGATCCGGAAATCCGAATATTCGTTATTGGACCTGATAAAGGTGCTCAGCGTGACCGTAATCCAAACAACCACTCTGTGGCATTTAAACTGGTGCATGGAAATAATCATTTTCTGTTTACGGGTGATGCTGAGGTGAATCAGGAGCGACAGCTTGCATACAAATACGGAGATTTTCTGAAATCAGATCTCTACAAAGCAGGTCATCATGCGAGTAATACCAGTTCTAACGATTTCTTTATGCAGTATGTTGAACCCGAAATCACCGTGGCCTCTCTTGCCTTCCGAAATGTTTTTGGGCATCCCGGTACTTATGCGGTAGAGCGGATTCATCAATTCAGCAATCGGCAAAAGTACACGAGCCTTAGCGGCGGAATTATTTTTAAATCAGATGGAAAAGAACTTGAAAAGGTCTACTGGCGAAACGGTAATTGAGATTAGCGATAGTAAACATCTCCCCTTCCTAAAGTTGATGGTGATGAATAAGTAGTGTACTTTATATGTTAATTACTCCCCTAATCATACAGTAACCCCTAAGCACACTGCTGAAAATATATTATGCCCACTAAGGAACGGCCAACCTTCGAAGAAGCTTTAGAAAAACTGGAAGCCATTGTTGAAAAACTAAGCGACCAGGAAATATCCCTTGAAAAATCTGTTGAGTTATACGAGGAAGGCCTAAGGTTATCAAAAATCTGTACAGACACACTCGAACAGGCAACGCTAAAAATTGAACAGATTGATCAATCGAATAACAGCGATAAATAAAGTTCAAAAATTTTGATGGACGTATACAAACCAAAACCCGGTCCCACGCTTGAAAATATTACTACACCGGATGACCTCAAAAAGCTGAAACCGGAACAGCTTCAGGATGTTTGTGATGAATTACGCGAATTCATCATCGACCTGGTATCAGTTTATGGCGGGCATTTTGGTGCAAGCCTCGGGGTAATTGAGCTTACCGTAGCCTTGCATTACGTATATAACACTCCAAATGATGAGATAATCTGGGATGTTGGCCATCAGGCCTATGGGCATAAAATTTTAACAGGCCGGCGGGAAGAATTTCATACCAACAGAAAGTACAAGGGCCTTTCAGGTTTTCCCAAGCGAACCGAAAGCGAGTACGACAGCTTCGGCGTGGGGCATTCAAGCACATCTATTTCAGCCGGGCTTGGAATGGCCATTGCCCGCGATCTGGACAAATCAGACAAAAAGATAGTTTCAATAATTGGTGACGGTGCCATGACCGG
>REDS01000041.1 GCA_007693395.1 Balneolaceae bacterium
GTTAAGCCAAAGCCGTAATTTACGATTTGGGGAGGAGGCCATGAATAATATCAAGTGGCTCAAGCGGACGAGTTTCCGCTTTGAGTTTTAATTATAACTTATAGGCTCGCCGCTTAGCCGCCAAACCGTTATAAAGCCTTAAACTCCATTCAATTTTTACAAATAAAATGAAATACATCAAACTGATACTGATAACCGGTCAAATTATTCTGTTTTCATCCTGTGTTGATGAGCAGATTAACGAGAAAAAGTTTGGGGAGTTTTCATTGGTTCCCGCTGAGTATTCAATTGAGATACCAGACAGCTTTAGCGAGAACTTCATAGGAGGTATAAGAGACATGACAACAGATCTGGAAGGAAACCTCTATCTGGTAGATCATCAATCAATGGATATAAAACAGTTTGACCGCGAAGGACAAATGACAAATGTTTTTGGATTGGGAAAAGGGAGTGGGCCCGGTGAATTTGAAAATCCAATATCTGTGGCTGTAGATTCATCAGGGAATGTTTACGTGGCTGACATGTCAAGCAACAGAATAAATATCTTCAATTCTGAAAATGAAGTTATAAATCAATTTACAGCTGATTTTGTACCAGCAAGAATTGTCGTGAATGGTAATAAAAGCATTTATCTGATTGGATTTCCAATGTTTTATGAAGGCGATATAATTCAGAAATACAAGCTTGATGATGAAAATAGATATCAAAAAACAATTTCATTCGGTAAACGGCCCGAAGGAGTGGATAATAGTCTGCTGGCCAGGGCAGGTAATGTGGATCTGCTGACCCTGGATTCAAATGGAAATGTATACCACAGCCTCTGGTATCCTTATGAAATCAGAAAATATACACCCAATGGTGAGCTTTTGGATTCTTATACCAGAGAAGTTACTTTTTTTGAAGACCCCCAAGTGGATTCAAATGGAATTGTTAGATTTACATCGGGCAGCTGGGGTCTTATGCATTTAGATGGGGATACTGTGATGAATCAAATTTTTAAAATAGATGAAAACAGCGAGTGGACTTTTTATTACGATGTTGTAGATCTAAACCTGGGAGAACATATTGGACAAATATCAGAAGCTGAGACCAATTTTCCTTTTAATGGATGTATAACGGCTATTGATAGAGAACGAAATATCTATATTGGCAGAAATTCACCTGAAGTGAAAGTTTTTAAATATTCCCTGCAATCATATGTAGAATAAAGCAACCTTTGTATGAAGCTACTTCTTATTTTTTTACTTAAATCTTTCCCGTGATTCACCAAATACCGCCCGTATGGCTGTATAATCTTTTATGCCAATGATTTAAGAGAGTTGCCAAAAATTTTAAAAAGTAGTACTTTAGTATCACTATGAAAACAGAACTTGTTACAACACTCAAACGCCAGGCAACAAAACTCTTAAAGGAGCTCAGAGAGGAAAAAGAACCGGTATTGATAACAGAGCACGGAAAACCTTCTGCTTACCTGGTTGACGTAGATCATTTCGAACAGATTCAAAAGAAATTAAAACTGCTGGAAGGCTTAGCCAGAGGTGAAAAAGCTATTCTTGAAGATCGGGTTGTTTCGCATGCAGATGCCAAAAAACGCATGGCTCGATGGCTCAAATAATTTGGACCGAACCTGCTCTTCAGGAGCTTGATGAGATTGCAGATTACATTTCATTGGATGATCCAGCCGCGGCCAAAAAACTGGTTCGTAAAGCCTTCGAACGTGTAGATCATTTAGTTCGACATCCGAAAAGCGGTAAACGTATAGAAGAGTTTGAAGCATCCGTTTATCGGGAAATCATATTGCCACCGTGCAGAATCTTTTACCGGATAGCTGTTAATATCGTGTACATCATCCATGTGATCAGAGAAGAGCAGTTACTTCACATGGATATTTTGAAATCACGGTAACCACCAGTCTATTGGCATAAGCAACTACTCAAACGGACGAGTTTTGGGTTAGGGACCTTGAAAAGTAGGTCGCCTTGCCGTTTAGCCGCCAAACCGTAATCCAATACGATGACCCTTTTAGGTTTAAACAAGAGGGCTGAATGAATTTATTTACTGTAACTTTATCCAAGCTTCTTCAGCGCTGTATCAATTCGTCTGAGGACGGTTTCCTTCTCAAGCAGTTCCATGGATGTAAAGAGATCAGGGCCAAATCCTTGTCCGGTTACGGCAATACGCAGAGGCATCATCAGTTTACCGAATCCCACGCCATGTTCATTGATCACCTCTTCAAGTGTTGATTTGAGGGTGGCAGCTTCGAACTCTTCTTCCGACAGATCAGATATTCTTGATTGATAATCGGACACAAGCCCTGCGCTGTCATCTCCCCACTTTTTCAGGGCTTTTTCATCATACTCAGCGGGATCCTCAAAGAAGAAAATGCCCATGGTGATCAGTTCTTCAACTTTACTTACACGCTCCTTAACAAGCCCGATTGCTTTTGTAAGTTTCTCATCGTCTGCTTCCAGGATACGTTTATTATCGGTGATCTCTTTTACCCGTTTTGCAAGCTGATGATTGGATTGCTCCCTAAGATAAATTTCGTTGTACCAGAGTAATTTTTTATGGTTGAAAACGGCTCCGCCTTTGCTCACACGATCGAGTGTAAAGAGCCTGCACAGATCGGGCAAGGAGTGGATTTCACTGTCATCACCCGGGCTCCAGCCAAGGTATGCCAGGAAATTTACCAGCGCTTCCGGTTCGTAATGTTGTTCAATGTAATCTTTTGTGTTGATGGGAATACCTTCTGATTCTGCTTTCCGCTTTGAAAGCTTACCGCCACTGGGCGACATTATGAGCGGAAGGTGTGCCATTTTTGGTGGCTCCCAGCCAAAAGCCTGATAGAGCAGAATATGCTTCGGAGTACTGCTGAGCCACTCTTCACCGCGAATTACATGCGAAATTTTCATCAGATGATCGTCAACCACATTGGCCAGGTGGTAGGTTGGCATTCCGTCTGATTTTAGTAAAACCTGATCATCCAGCCCTTTCGATTCGAATGAAACATGCCCGCGGATAAGATCTTCGAACCGGATGGTTTCGCGGCGTGGTACTTTCAGGCGAACCACATATTCGGCTCCTTCAGCCAATAGTTTTTGAACTTCATCCTGTGGCAGGGTGAGGCTGTTTTTCATCGATTGGCGGGTAATAGAGTCGTACTTAGGGGATGGATTGCCGGACTTCTGGAGCCGTTCCCGCATTTGATCGAGCTCTTCGGTAGTATCGAACGCATAGTACGCCATCTCTTTTTCGATCAGCTCTTCTGCATATTTTCTATAAAGATCCTTACGCTCGCTTTGGCGATAGGGGCCATATTCGCCGGGATTTGCAGGCCCTTCATCAACCTCTATGCCACTCCATGCAAGTGAAGTCAGGATGTCTTCTTCAGCATTTTCCACGTAGCGGCTCTGGTCGGTGTCTTCAATACGCAGTACAAAATCTCCGCGATGATGGCGTGCAAAAAGGTAGTTGTAGAGAGCGGTTCTGAGGCCGCCGATGTGTAAAAATCCTGTTGGGGAGGGGGCAAATCGAACGCGAACGTTTTCTTCCATTACGGTATATAGTCTCTTACTAAAATGTTTATTACAGCTTTTAAAAATACGGGGATTTCAGTTCGAAGGCTAATCAATGTTGCCGGCTTGTTTTGGAATGATGAGTGGATTGTTTTTTGTACATTGAGTGATCACTGAATAAAATTACACTTCCATGGTCTATGCACGCATCTTACTCTACCTCTCTTTTGCAGTAACCATTACATTTATTTTTTCTGGCTACGGCTATCAATGGGATATATGGTCTCTTGGACTTGCATTTACACTGCTTCGTTACAGCGCTTATGGTGCTATTGGAATTGCCGTTTTAAGCTTGATTTCAATCTGGTTCCTGAGAAAATCCCGCGCCAGAGCCATAGCATATGTGGTGATCGCTTTTCTCTTTACCGGAATAATTAGCGGTACAGCGCTTTACTGGCAACATCGTGCGCAATCCGTTCCACACATCCATGATATCACGACCGATTTCGACAACCCACCTGACTTTGTTGCGATGGTTCGCCTTCGTGCTGACGCACCAAATCCGCATGAGTACGATGCAGAGCAGGCCTCTTCCCAAAGGCAGGCATATCCCCAAATCGAGCCACTCTTTATTGATTATGAGTTGGAGGAAGTGATGGATGCTGCTGTGATGATAGTTACACAAAGAGGCTGGCAGCTGGTTGCCATCAACCGTAACGACGGCCGCATAGAAGCTACAGAACAACTGCCGTGGTTTGGTTTTAAGGATGATCTGGTTTTGCGATTTACGGAAGATGAAAACGGCCGTACAAGAGTGGATATGCGTTCAAAATCGAGGGTAGGCAGAAGTGACCTGGGTGTAAATGCCCGCAGGATTCATCAGTTTTTGAGTGAACTGGACGGAAATTTCTAAACGAACTTTATTATATACAATTCAACACGTTAAGCGTTGCCCGGTCTACTTCTGTTTTACCTAAATTAACTTGTTTGTAAAATCAAATCTCGGTTAATTATTGCCACTATCCATTCACAACATCATTCATACACTTATGCGCTACTTAAAACTGCACGTTACTCTGCTCTTTCTGCTCATATTCGCCGGAATTTCATCTGCACAGGATACTTATCAAAAACCTTCTCAGGAGCTGATTGATCTTGTAGATGGTGCCAGAAATCCCTCGGTGAGTTTCTCCCCTGATCGTTCAACCCTGCTTTTGCAGGATGTACCATCTTTGCCATCTATTGCAGAGATGGCCCAGCCTGAGCTAAGGCTTGCAGGCATTCGGATCAATCCCAACACAAACGGGCCCAGCCGGCCGGGCTATGTAACAGGATTTACACTGCGCGATATGGCCACCGGTGAAGACCGTGTTGTAACCGGGCTTCCTGAAAATCCTGTGATTACAACGGTGAGTTGGTCTCCCACGGGATCGCACATCGCATTTTTACTAAATACAGATTCGAGCCTTGAGCTTTGGATGGTAAATGTAGAGCGCGCGGAAGCCGGTAAACTTGTGGACGGTGGTGTAAATAATACCTATTTCGGATCCCCTTTCACATGGGATCGTTATGGTGAGAAGCTGATTGTGCAAATGGTACCTGCAGACAGGGGTGATGTACCCCAGCGTAGTATGGTGCCAACCGGCCCGGTTATTCAGGAGAGTATAGGCCTGGCGCGTCCAGCCCGAACCTTCCAGGATCTGTTGCAAGACAGCCACGATGAAGATCTTTTTGACTATTACTTCACGTCGCAATTAACCGAAGTTACACTGAATGGTACTGAACGTGAAATTGGCGAACCGGCTATTTTCAGATCGGTATCGCTCTCACCCGATGGAAATTTCATGCTCGTTAATATGACCGAGCGCCCTTATTCCTATCGCGTGCCTGCATCCCGATTTCCGCAAAACATTCAGGTATGGGATCGGGATGGAAACCTTGTACATCCTTTTGCTGAACTACCGCTGGCAGATAGTGTGCCGATCGCCTTTTCAGCAACCACCGAAGGTCCGCGTTCCGTGAGTTGGAGAAATGATGCCGCAGCTACGCTGAGCTGGGTGGAGGCTCTGGATGGTGGTGACCCTTCCGTGGATGTTGAGTTTCGCGACAGGCTCCTCACACTCGAAGCACCTTTCGATGGTGAACCGGCTGAGCACATAGATCTCGAATATCGATATTCAGGCCTGCAGTGGAGTGAGGATGGGTTTGCTCTTGTTACTGAATTTTGGAGAGATGACCGCCATCTGAGAACCTGGAAAATCAATCCGGATGATACCTCAGCAGAGGCGCAGCTGATTATGGACCGATCAACGGAGGACAGGTACAACGATCCCGGTTCACCTCAAATGAGACGCTCGCAGTTTGGTACCTGGGTATTAAATACGGTTGATGGCGGAACATCATTGCTAATGACCGGGATTGGCGCTACCCCGGAAGGAAACCGGCCGTTTTTATCCAGTTACAATCTCGAAACCCAGGAATCTACAGAACTTTGGAGGTCTGAAAGCCCCTACTATGAAATGATTGTAACCCTGCTTGAGGATGATGGTTCAACGTTTATCACACGCCGCGAATCCGTTGATGTACAACCCAATTTCTTTGTACGAAATATTGAATCGGGCGAACTGGAACAGCTTACATTTTTTGATCACCCTACACCTCAGCTCAGGGATGTTCACAAAGAGTTTATTCAGTATGAGCGGGCGGATGGTGTTCAGCTTTCAGCCACTCTTTATCTGCCACCCGGCTACGAAAAAGAGCGTGATGGTAAACTGCCAGTGCTTGTATGGGCATACCCAAGAGAGTTTCGCAGTGCCGATGCGGCAGGGCAGGTTGCTGATTCACCCTATCGTTTTGCTTCTATGAGCCATTGGGGGCCACATTTTGCCCTCACCATGGGCTTTGCTGTAGTTGAAAATGCCACCATGCCCATTGTTGGAGAGGGTGATAAAAACCCGAACGATACGTTTGTTGAGCAGCTGATTTTAAGCTCGGAAGCTGTGCTTGATGAGCTGGAGCGTCGAGGTGTGGGTGATCGCACCAGAGCGGCAATTGGCGGGCATAGTTATGGTGCATTTATGACGGCAAATATCCTTGCACATTCCAGAATTTTCAGAGCCGGTATCGCCCGCAGCGGAGCCTTCAACCGAACGCTGACCCCGTTTGGGTTCCAGGCAGAGCCACGCAACTTTTGGGATGCATCAGAAATCTATTTGAGTATGTCGCCGTTTATGCACGCTCATGGCATTAAAGATCCCATTCTTTTTATTCACGGAGCTGAGGATAATAATTCAGGCACGTTCCCAATGCAGAGCGAACGGATGTATGCAGCAGTTAGTGGGCTGGGCGGAATAGCAAGGCTGGTGATGCTGCCTGAGGAGAGTCATGGATATCGGGCAAGGGAATCGGTGCTTCACATGCTCTATGAGCAATCAGAATGGCTGAGCCGTTTTGTAAAAAACGCTGATGATGTAACTGCAGGTCTCGATTAAAATCACACAAAAAAGCAGAATAACTATATGCAAAACAATAAAATCCCACGTTTTCATCTTGCCTTTCCGGTAAAAGAGCTTGAGAAAACACGTTCATTTTATCATGATCTTCTTGGTTGCAAAACAGGGCGCAGTTCTGATAAGTGGATCGATTTCGATTTCTGGGGCCATCAGGTAGTTGCACATCTCAGCCCGGAAGATGCAGGAAAATCAGCCTCGAATCAGGTTGATGGCCATGAGGTGCCGGCAAAACATTTTGGGGTAATTCTGGAGTGGGATGAGTTTGATCGCCTTGCTGCAAAACTGAAAGATCACGGGCAGAAATTTGTGATTGAGCCTTACATACGCTTTAAGGGTGAGGCTGGCGAACAAGCTACCATGTTTCTGCTCGATCCCAGCGGAAATGCACTCGAGTTTAAGGCGTTTAAAGATGAGAATCAGATTTTTGCCGTATAGATTTGGCTGTGTTTGATGGGTTGAACTCAGATTTAGCCTCCCTTGAGGTTCTTAAAAATCATTTCATTAAAAAGCGTGCAAATTTTAAGAATCTGATTTCGAGTGCTCTGCGCATATCGTATATTTGGCAAACCGATGACTTTTATGAAGAACACTATTCAGCTTTCTGTAATCCTTACAACTCATGCCAAAAGTAGCTATTTCCATACACTGCTCTCAGACCTCCTGAAGTTTGAGCAGAAGGGGATTGAGATCATCATCATAAACGATGCTGCCGATGTTGTTACATCACAATTCATATCAAGAGAAATCGAGAAGAGTAACAACGATCATGTATATCTTTACGAGCATGAAGCTCCGCTTGGCAGGGGTGTATCCCTCAATGAAGCATTGATACATGCAAGCGGAATGCTTGTGTGGGCACCGCTTCGCGCCGACAGGCTGAACGAATCGCTGCTATCCGAAGCGATCAGAAAATTTAAGGCAGATCCTGCCGCATTCTGGGTGCTTGATTACAATTTGCCCAGAGAACCAATGGAATGGGTTCACGCTGCCGAAGAAGGTGACCTGCCTGATGACAGCTGCCTGATCTGGAACAAGCATGTGATAAAGGCGGAGCAGTTTTTTTTCAATCCATTTATGGATCAGCTCCATTGTGCTGAGCTGGCATTCCGTCTTGCCAAAGAAAATGTGTGGTATAAAACGGACTCCTTTTTTGTAATAGTTGATGATCAGGCCAGGCATGCCAACCTGCCCGACCTGCAGGAGTTTTACGTAACCGCACTTCGAACTACCGAGAGTGAAGATGGCAGAAAGGAGATTATTCATGAACTTTCTGAGAGTACAACAAGAGTTAAAAGCCGGGTTACTGATGATGAACTGCTGTTTCAGGCGAGAAGAGAGTTGCAGGGTGGCGATGCAAACAAATCTCTTGACCTGATCAATAAGTTTTTGAAGCGAAACCCGAACCACCATGAGGGCATCCGCATAAAAGTTACTGCGCTAGAGAAACTTCGCAGGCATATGGAAGCTATCGAGCTTAAGCACGTGCTGCAAAAGCAGAGTGAGCAGCCACGCGAAATGGAAACCATCCGGCGGGAAGAAGAAGTGGTTGATGAAACGGAAAAACCGGAAGCTGAAATTGTTGCAGAGCAGGATGATATTCTGCATCAGATTACTGAAGAAACTGAGGAAGAAGTTGTTGCAGCAGTTGAAGAATCAGAAAAGACGCAACCATTGGATGCGTTACCGGTTATCTCCGTTGTAATTCCTACAACCGGGCATGGAAAAGGTTTACTTGAAGCCACTCTCATACATCTTGAGCAGGCAGTTGATGCACACAAAACAGAGCTGATTGTTGTAGATAACGCCAGTATTGACGATACATTTGATTATCTGGGGCAGCTGAAGGAGCGTGATTTTCTGAATATCAACATCATTACAAATCCGGCAAACAGAGGATTTTCGGCTTCAGTTAATCAGGGGATTGATGCAGCAACGGGCAAATATATTCTGATTATGCACAACGATGTGCGGTTGCCAACCGATAGTGTAGATGCACTTGTTCGTGCTTTTGATTTTTCTGACGATACCGTGGTTACATCACCGTTAATTTCATCAACACATATACAGGCACAGCGAAAAGCCCAAAATGACCATGAGAACAGCGATGAAAAACTGGTATTGGCAAGCAATGTAGACAGTTGTTGCTTTATGTTAAAAGCAGAACATGGGCTAAAATTTGATGAAGGTTATCGCCTCTGCTTTTACGATATGGAAGATTTTTGCCGGCAGATTCAGGAGAATGGGTTTAAGATTGTGGTAACACATTATACAATTGTAGAACATGAACGCGGCAGTACCACCAAAATGATGGGTCTTGACCTTAATCCGGAGTTGAAATGGGCAAACAGGGCCCGGTTTTACGAAAAATGGAACAATGATAGGAAGCTGCGAATGCCGGTTCAGGGATCTCATCCTGAAAAATTCCGCGGCCTTGGCGCACCTGATAACCCCATGCAGCCTGATAAGGAGTGGCTGGATGTTGTTCGAAATTATCTCACAAGTGAAGTGCGCACAGAGATTTTACGCGGTAGCTGGACAGACGACGAGTTGGCTACCATTGTACTCACACTGCTTTTTGCTGATGAAAGGGAACTGTTGCGAACACTTGAAGACCGCATTGATAAAATTAAACCGGATATCTCCCTGCTGATCTTGTTTGTGAATTACTATTTTAGAAAAAATATCTTTTCAAGATGCAAATTCTACATCGAAAAGTCAGATAAACCGCACGCCATTTTTGAGATGTTTAAACTGAAAATTAAGGTGGCTGAGAAGGAATTTGATGATGCGATCCCGTTGCTGAACAAGCTACTCGAAATGTATCCTACCAATCCTGATCTTTTCCATCTTGCCGGTGAGTTATACAAAAACAGTGACGAACAAGGCGAAGCAAAATCATTCTACGCGATGGCAAACCAGCTCGATCCGTTCCGGTTCAAATCAGAAAGCTCTGCGTTCGAGATTAAGATTTAATCTGCTTTATGATCAAAACATCATGCGGCACCTTTGCAGCTGGTATCAGGCAGATTAAAATGATGGAAAAGCTGCTAAGCGCAAAGAAAAGCAAAGGTTTTTTTGGTTTTAATCTGTATTGACAGAGAAAATGCGGTTTGAGAGCTCTTGAATGAATTGTTCGTGCTCTTCTTTCATGAATACGCTTCTCAGCAGCACAACCTGGTTTTCATTAGCGGAGTATTCGGGAAATTTTTTGATGAAGTGAGCTGCATCACTATTAAAAAGGCTCAGATGAAAACCTGATGATTTATCGTTCATTCCTGCATTAAAAATATGCCTGCTAAGGCGGCTTATCTCACTCACTTTTTTAGATGCAGGTTCTTTAAAATACCCGGTGATATCAAGGTCCGGAGTATTATAAAGCTGCCAGCCCGGTTCTTTCATAATCTGCTCGGCAAAAGTGAGAGCTGCTTCCCGTGTTTTTTGAAGTACAGATCCAAGTCCTGCTGGTGTGAGTGGCAGAAGCTGTAAAGTGGCCCACAATGCCGCTGCAGAGGCCCCCGCTCTTGAGCACTCAATACTGATTTCACCCAGATGCAGGTCGTTCGATGTGAAGTAGGTATACGGAGAGTTGTGCTTAAAGTACTTTCCAACGGCGGCATCCCTGAAGAAAATACTGCCGCAGCCATATGGCTGAAGACCGTGCTTATGTGGATCAATCACCACACTATCGCATTCATGTAAACAATCCCACTGTTCTTTAGATGGCAGATTAGCGGAAATTAATTTGAAAAACCCTCCATAGGCAGCATCAGCGTGAACCCTGAATCCATGCTTTTGGGCCAGTTTTAAAATATCAGCGAGTGGCTCCACAATACCGATCCCGGTGGTACCCATTGTTACAACCAGAGTCCCAATTTTATCCGCATTATCTTCGATAAACTGAAGATCGGGGTTGCCGTGGTGATCAACAGATATTTCAATAAAGTCGGTTCTCAGCAGGTGGCTCATTCTGCTGTGCGTGTAATGAGAATTAGCCGAAGCTGCGATGGCTTTTTCGGGGTAAATTTCCCGGGCTACAAAGAGGGCTTCAAGATTGGCAACGGTACCTCCTGAGGTAAGATGGCCAAGGTGGTTTTCATCATAGCCAATCATCCCGGCCAGCTGCTTCACCACATCTTTCTCCATTTCGGATGTGGGCGGCCCGCCATCAAGCGCATGGTTATTTGGGTTGATGGTCATTGCCAGAGAGTAGGCGAGCCAGGCTGCCGGGTGCGGTGGTTTCAGCATCTGCCCGGCATACTGCGGATGATGAAAAGGATAGTTGTTTTTCAGCCTTTCGGTGAGATCATCCAGAACTTTTTGGATGCTGCTGTTTTGAAGGTGCGGTTTTTTTACAACGTCAGAAACCTCCCCGAACAGTGTACGCCACTCGTCAAGGTTATGCACCGCATCTTTTAACAGGGACAGATATTCAGAATAGTTGTTCAATGATCTATCGAAGGGTAAATGAAACTCCCATTGAGAGTACCTGGGCTACCTGAATTTCATTGGAAAAATCATCATCATAAACCAGATCGAGGCTCAGAGAAGCATTCATGAAATTGTTGATTCGGCCGGTGAGTTTATTTGAAAAGTAAACATCGGTGCTGCTGATAGCCTTGCCAAACGTTGTGAAGGTTGTGATACTTGATGCGAGCGATACATTCGTTGCAAGATCTACATTTAAGCTTGAGCCAATGGTAAAACCGGCTTCGTTTCTGAATCTGTCACCCTCATCCAGCCCGTAGGTTGTAGCAAGATTTACATCTCGCACAAAAAGTTGCTGCAAACCGAGACCAGCTTCGAAGGTGAAATTATCGGAAGGTATATAGGCCAAACCTGCCTCCTGATTAAAGTAGGCCGGTGCCATAAAGTTCGAAATCAGCACATTTTCGCCTTCTGAACCTGCACCGTAGTTAAAGCCTTTGTCGAACTGAGTTCGGAAACGAATATTGGCAAAAACTTTGAAGTCGGAACTTTCATCACCAAGATCGTAAAGAAAACGATTCTTGATAAACAGGCGGTCGTCAATTTTTCGGCTGCCCTCATCCTCTATTTTTGTTTTGCCGTAGCGTGTATTTAACAGGAAGCCGTACGAGAACCGGTCTTGCTTGTATGCTATTGTTAATACAGATGTACCTGTTGCAGCAATGTTATTTACGCCACCCTGCGACCAGTTGGAGTATGATGCCTGTGAGCCATTGATACCAACCACCCAGGATGTGAGGCGTCCCTGAAGTGTATCCGGGATGGCTACAGAATCCTGAGCGATTATGATTTCAGCTGATAAGAAGATGAATGCAAATAGGAGTAGATATTTCTTCATGATGAGGAGTTAGATTTATTTTTTTATTAAAATTACGTTGTTGGGGTCGTTATTATCAAGCGTCAGTTCAACATGCTCATTTAACTTGGTTGGGGCATGCACGCCAACAATTTCAGCCAAAAGAGGGTACTTTCGGTGGCCTCGGTCAACAAGCACAGTGAGTATGATTTTATTGAAGACTGACAATTTAGATATTTTCCTTATGGACTGAAACATTGTGCCACCGCTGAAAATTACATCATCAACAATCACAAGAACCTGATTTTCATTCGGTGTGTTCGGAAAAGCAAACTCTTTTTCATCATCTGCATATAATTGGCAGAGCAGAGGTTCCGTTCCTTGTATCTCATCCAAATAGAATTTAAGGTATCTCGCAACGGCGTAACCACGGCTGTTTAGCCCAATAAGAACGATAGCGTTGTCTTTCGCTTCTTCCAATACCTGATGAGCCATTCTCTTGATGGTTCGTTGAATTCGGTTCCTGTCCAGAAGTATCATGGGGGTACGTTGGTTTTTGTGAAAGTATCAAAAATACAAAAATTGAAAGCAGGTTGTGTGTATGTTAAATTAGTAAGATTTCTTTTTATAGAAAGTATAACAGAAATGTATGTAAATCGTTATATTTTAATGATTAAAAAAGAGGAAAGCTATGAGTCAAAGAAAAAATATTTTCATTTCAGGAACAGCATTCAGTTTGGGTGTAGCAGCCGGGGTTGCACTTGCACCGTTAAGCCAGAGAAGAAATCTCGAAAAACTGTTAAGGCAAATAGAACATATTCAGCGGAAAACCCAAAGGCTTAGCAGGGTTATGAGGCTAAAAAGCAGCAGAAGTGTCAGAAAAGTATCCGGAAGGGTAAAAAGTGAATTGAGGCAGCCTATACCTGATCTTTACAAAGCCACAGAAGGCCTGATGATGAGCCATGACGACCTTTCAAATGGCTGAGGGTGCTTCATCATACCACGAAAATCTCTTCCAGTGGATATGGGCAGAGGCAGAGTTTAGCTGCAAAGAGCTTACAACAGATTGCGGTAAGCCACTGTCCATTCTCGATTTCGGCAGCCTTAACCATGGTGCCGGCCCCGATTTTCTTCAAGCCCGCCTGATAATTGATGGAATGGAGTGGTTTGGCGCAGTTGAAATCCACAAAACATCCTCTGAGTGGTACCGGCATAAGCATCATCTCGATTCTAACTTTAACAATGTTATTCTTCATGTGGTTTATGTAGATAATCTTGAGCGGCCTGTGGCTACTAAAAGTGGCGCACCCATATTCAGCCTAAGCCTTAAAAGCCGATTGCATAAAACCCTGCAAAATCTGTTGGAAATAAAAAACAGCAAGCAGTTGCCGTGCGGAGGTAAGGTATCCTACATCAATCAGCTTGCATTTGAGAAACAGGTTAATATTGCGCACAACCAGTACTTTGAATACAAGGTAAGAGAAGTGCTTGGCACTTACCCCTCAGATTTACCACTTTCAACTGCTTGGAAATGGAGCCTGATTACACAGATATTCAGCACGCTCGGAATTCCTGCCAACCGGGAGCCTATGCTGGAGTTAAGCTATGAGTTGAGAAATGAGTGCGCCAATTTTTTATCACTGCAGGAGTTTGTTCAGTTTTCAGAATCTCTGGCATTCGAAACACTTTCTTTGGATTGGGTGCACACAGGCATGCGCCCGGCAAGCAGGCCCGTTAAAAGAGTTCAGCAGGCTGCTGCTTTCTGCTATGTTATAATGGAAATGCCATTGAAAATTTTTCTTACCCAGCCCGAATCTTCATGGAGAAAGCTTGCGAATTCCATATCGGCAAATTACAGAGCGGGAAAAAGCAGAAATCAGCTGCTTTTTCATTCAAATTACCTGCCAGCACTTTACGTTCTCGGAGATTTGCTATTTCATACATCTTTAAAGGAAAAGGCAAAACAGCAATGGATGGAAGAGAGGCAGTTCGTTCCCTGTGAGATCAAAAAACCATTTCAAAAGGCGGGTTATAGCCTTAAAGAGAGTGGCGCAAAGTTAGGGCTCGCTCATCAACTTAAAAGGTTTTGCTATGAGAGGAATTGCCACCAGTGCGAGGTTTTCAAAAGTGCAATTCGTTCTTGATTGATTTCATATCTCTCTCTATCTTTGGTGTCTGTCAATATTCCGAAGATTGCCCGGTCGTCTAATGGCAGGACAGCTGGTTTTGGTCCAGTCAGTGGGGGTTCGAATCCTCCCCGGGCAACATCAACAAAAAAGGATGCCAAAACAGGTACTCCTTTTTCTTTTTAACGATACCACACAACGCAGTTAATTGGATACGCCATTAGCTTTATTTGCGGGACGAAGTAACCTGGCACTTTCCCGTGCCATTGCAGAAAGCTATGGAACTGAGCTCGGGGAAGTTACCATTAAATCATTTTCTGATGGTGAGCTTTACGTAAAATATGAGCAGAGTATCCGTGGTGAAGATATTTTTTTGATACAGTCTACACCGCCTCCGGGCGATAACATTATGGAGCTTTTGTTATTGCTGGATGCGGCAAAAAGAGCTTCTGTAAAGCGAGTAACCGCGGTTATCCCTTATTTTGGATATGCCCGGCAAGACAGGAAAGATCAGCCCAGGGTGTCTATTGCGTCAAAACTGATGGCGAATGTGCTTGTTGAGGCAGGGGCAGACAGAATTTTAACCATGGATCTTCACGCATCGCAGATTCAGGGATTCTTCGATATACCGCTGGATCATCTTTATGCCAGCAGGATTTTCATTGAATATTTCAAAAAAAATCCCATTGAAAACCTTGTGGTGGTTGCTCCTGATGTTGGGAGCCTTAAGATGTCGAGGGCTTATTCGAAGAAACTTGGCGCCGGCCTGGCCTTTATCGACAAAAGGCGGCCCAAGCAGAATGTGGCTGAGGTTATGAATATTATTGGTGAGGTTGAAGGAAAGCATGTATTAATTGTGGATGATTTAATTGATACTGCCGGAACCATAACCAATGCAGCAGTTGCCCTTAAAGAGCGTGGCGCATTAAGTGTAATTGCAACCTGTACACACCCGATACTTTCGGGGCCTGCATATCAGCGGATTGAAGATTCACCCATTGATATGCTCCTGGTAACAGATACTGTACCGCTCAGAAAACCGTCTGATAAAATTCAGGTGCTGAGTGTTGCAGGTATTTTTGCCGAAGCAATACAACGAATTCATACAAATGATACGATAAGTGCTCTATTTGATGATTAATCAATAATTGAAAACAAATGAATCAACCAAAATTATATAAACTTGAAGGCGAGAGCAGGGAATTAGGCAGAAAACCTTCCAATCAATTGAGAGACTCTCTCAGAATTCCGGCAGTACTCTACGGCCCAAAAGTTGAGGAAAACATTCACTTTTCAGTAAGTGAAGTAGATCTTGAGAAAATTTTATCATCAAGCCAAACGAAGCTTCAGCTCCTTACTATTGATGGTAAAGAGTACAAAACACTACTTAAAAAAGTGGAGTTTGATCCGGTTACAGACCGTGCACTCCATGCAGATTTTTATGTGCTTGATGCTGATACACCTGTGAAACTCAGCATCCCTGTACGTCTCAAAGGTATTGCAAAAGGTGTTCGTGATGGCGGTGGCCGTGTGCTGCAGCCGCTCAGAATTGTGCGTATTAAGGTAATTCCTGAAAAAATTCCTGCACAATTTGAACTGGACATATCCGCACTGGGTATCGGCGATTCGCTTCATATCAGCGAGCTGGATATGGAAGGGATTGATCCGCTCGATGATCCAAAAAGAACCATTGTTACCATTGCACCTCCAAAATCTGAGAAGGCCTTCACATCATCTGCACTTGACGATGATGAGGACGAAGATCTGGAAGAAGCAGCTGAAGCTGTGGCAGAAGGTGAAGAAGTCGAAGAGACAAAAGAATAACCAAGTGATCTTTTGTTTATGGCACTGATAGTTGGCCTGGGAAATCCCGGAGTTGAATACAAAGGTACGCGCCATAACGTTGGTTTCGATCTTATTGATAAACTATCTGATAAATTGGCCATTACTCTGGAACAGGGTAATGGTCTTTTCTTTATTGGGGAGGGGCACTTTAAGAGTAAAAAAGTTACCCTGCTCAAACCCACCACATATATGAACCGCAGCGGGAAAGCTGTTTCAAAAGCACTTGCCCAGACCGGAGACCCCATCTCCGATTGCATGGTTTGCCACGATGATATTCACCTTGATGCCGGGAAAATCAGGCTGCGTCCCGGGGGCAGCTCAGGAGGCCACAATGGTATTACAGATATCATTGATTCTCTCCAGGCAAAAAATTTCCCGCGCCTTCGAATTGGTATCGGGAACGACTTTTCGAGGGGCCGCCAATCAGACTATGTACTCTCTCCGTTCACAGATTCACAACAAATAGTAATTGATGAAGCACTTGAGGTTGCATCCGATGCAATTTTGCTGTTTCTTCGTGGTGGCATAGATCTGGCTATGAACAAGTTTAATTAAATGAAGACACATCGTTAACTGAAAAATCAATAACCATAATCATGTTAAACACAATTATATACTTAATACCGGCGGCTGGCCTTGTGGCACTCGCTTTTACTTATTTTAAATCGGCATGGGTATCTAAACAGGATGTTGGCACCGATAAAATGGCCCGAATTAGCAAGAGCATCTCAGATGGTGCTATGGCGTTTCTCAAGGCTGAATATCGGGTTCTGAGCATCTTTGTGCTGTTTGTTGCCGTACTTCTCGGTATTCAGGGTTCCCTGCAGGTGGACTCTTCACCGTTAATGGCCTTCTCATTTATTATTGGTGCTTTATGTTCCGGTGCAGCGGGTTTTATCGGGATGAAAGTTGCCACAAAAGCTAATGTTCGTACCACTAACGCTGCACGCACAAGCCTGGGTGAAGGGCTGAATGTTGCATTTAATGGTGGCTCTGTGATGGGTATGGGCGTAGTTGGCCTCGGTGTTCTTGGAATTGGTCTCCTTTTCTTACTATACACAAATATGTTTGGTGTTGAGAATATTCAGCAGGTTCTTACAGTAATTACCAGTTACTCATTTGGAGCATCTTCTATTGCACTCTTTGCTCGTGTGGGCGGTGGTATCTATACTAAGGCAGCTGATGTAGGTGCCGATCTTGTAGGTAAAGTAGAGGCTGGTATCCCTGAAGATCACCCGTTAAACCCTGCAACCATCGCAGATAACGTAGGTGATAATGTTGGTGATGTGGCCGGTATGGGTGCCGACCTTTTTGAATCCTACGTAGGTTCAATTATTGGTACAATGGTACTTGGTGCAGCATTTATGGGGCTTGGCGGTTTTGAAACAAGCAACGAATTTGGTGGATTAAATGCCGTTCTTCTTCCGCTTGTTCTTGCCGGAGTTGGTATTTTTACCTCTATACTGGGAACATTCTTCGTGAAGGTTAAAGATGGTGGAAATCCACAGAAAGCACTGAATACAGGTGAATTTGTATCAGCAGGTATTATGTTAGTTGCTTCATTCCTGATCATCAACTGGATGCTGCCTGATCAGTGGGAATTTGCAGGGCAAACTCTCAGCGCGATGGGTGTTTTCTGGGCCACAATTTTTGGATTGGCAGCCGGTCTGCTGATAGGCCTTATCACTGAGTACTACACAGGAACCGGAACAAAACCGGTTTGGGGAATTGTGAAGCAGTCTGTAACAGGGTCTGCAACAAACATAATTGCCGGTGTTGGTGTGGGTATGATCTCCACAGCCATCCCTATCATTATTATTGCCACTGCCATTCTTGGAGCATACCACTTTGCAGGGCTTTATGGTATTGCCATTGCTGCCGTGGGTATGCTTTCAAATACAGGTATTCAGCTGGCTGTTGATGCATATGGCCCAATTTCTGACAATGCAGGCGGTATTGCCGAGATGTCTGAACTGCCACCGGAAGTGCGTCAGCGTACAGATAAACTCGATGCAGTAGGAAACACAACAGCCGCTATCGGTAAAGGTTTTGCGATTGGATCTGCTGCTCTTACTGCTCTGGCACTTTTTGCTGCATTCATTACATCATACAACGTTGCCAATCCCGAAAATCTGCTGACCGGTATCGATATCACCATGCCGAAAGTAATGGCAGCACTTTTTGTTGGAGCGATGCTTCCATTCCTCTTTTCTGCACTTTCGATGCAGGCTGTGGGACGTGCCGCTATGAAAATGATTGAAGAAGTTCGCCGCCAGTTTAAGGATATTCCGGAACTGCGTGCTGCTCTCGATGTGATGACCAAGAACGAAGGCAAAGATCAAAAAGATTGGTCTAAAGCAGATCAAGCTACATTTGAAGCTGCCGATGGCAAAGCTGAGTATGCAAAGTGTGTTGAGATTTCAACAACAGCATCCCTCCGTGAAATGGTTGCTCCGGGACTTCTGGCCGTTATTGTGCCCGTCCTCTTTGGTTTTATTGGCGGCCCTGAAATGCTTGGTGGCCTTCTTGCAGGTGTAACCGCATCCGGTGTGTTGCTGGCTCTGTTCCAGTCGAATGCAGGCGGTGCATGGGATAACGCCAAGAAGATGATTGAAGAAGGTGTTGAGATAGACGGTGTGAAGTACGGAAAAGGCTCAGAGCCTCACAAGGCAGCTGTTGTGGGTGATACTGTAGGTGATCCGTTCAAAGACACTTCAGGCCCGTCTCTGAACATTCTTATCAAGCTCATGGCCGTTGTTGCTCTCGTGATTGCAACCATGATTTAAACCGAGCTTTTTACACATTCGAAAAACCCCGGTGAGCGATCATTCGGGGTTTTTTGTTATGGGTGATATCTTATAATTCGAACCATCGAACTGCCCACTATACGATACGTAAATTTAAAACAATGGATATTTTTAAACTGATATTTGAACACGACCTTCGCCTCGATCAGCTTCGGGATCGCCACCTCGACAGGGAGAATCAGGAAGTTTCACTGAGTATTGAAGATTTCATGAAGCCCGATCCCACCTACTCCAAATTTTACATAACGGGTACGGTACTGGATCAGCAGAAATTTGGATTGAACTGCCTGTCAAATTTTGATTCCATTATTGATACACTATCTGAAGCACTTAAAGAGTACAATCTGTTTTACGGCGATAGAAAGATGAGTCTTCAACATGTGTTGCAGAGTGCAGAAATTGGCGACGCAATTCTTTTGTCAAAAGGAGAAAAAATTAAGTGGGATGCCGGATCTCTGAAAATTGACTCAGAGAGCAACATCGGCCACAAAAAAACAGAGCTGGCAGAAGTTCTCGAAGCCGGTGATCTGGTACTTTATAAAGAACATGCACATCAGGGGTTTGATCTGCACCTTTTTTCACAGGAAAATATCTACCCGGAAATGTTCTATCCGTTACAGAAACTTGTTGATCCGGAATTCAGGTTCTTCAGCATCAATGGAAAAAGAATCCGGTCGGAAAAACATTTCTATTTTGAAACATGGACACTGCATCGCCCGCCTCACGGCGCCGAAGAGGTATTCCCGGAGACAATACTCTGATTTATCATCATCCAATACTGTCCCAAATGATTTGCGAACCTCAGCGAATTCATCTGCGTACCTTTGCCCCAACAGGTTTCTCGCTGACGGGCGCGGACGAACCCGCAGACGAACGCTGATAGATTACCTCACAAACCACCGTCTGCGAAACTCCGCGCAACCTTCTGCGTATCTCTGCGAGAAATAATAAGGAAGGATCCATTTTCGGTTTGCTATAAAATCTATTCAAAAAGAACTGAAACGATGATATTTTTGAACCTTGAAACGTTTTGGGCAGTAGTAATCTTCACCCCTTTTTAGAGCTGATCATAATTAGTCTGGGGCTGTTTTCCACCTCGAAGTGCCCGCCGGAATAATCACCATAGACTCGTTCGAGCTTTAATCCGGACTCGAAAAGTACTTTCTTAAACCACTTTAAATCGTACAACTTCACACGTTCCAGATACTCAACTTCTTCGGAAAGAGAGGAGCCGGAGAAATTAATTTTTTTGAAAACCATGCCATTCTTAATCTTTCGCTCAATTTTGAAGTTCAACTCTTTGAATGAGCCGCTCTCTGCTTCAATTAAACTCTTCTGAACAAGATGAGCATTAAAAAAGTCAATCAGAACAGTACCATCGGGATTTAGCATGGTCGTGATATTTTCAATGACTCTTGCGTTTTCCTCATCATCAAGAAAGTAGCCGAAGGTGGTAAAAAGATTTAAGATAGCATCAAATTTCTTGTCAAGGGGATCCCTCATATCTCCCGAAATGAAATCTATTTGAAGCTGCTTTTCAGAGGCAATTCGTTTAGCCTTGGCGATTGCTTCTTCCGAGAGATCAACACCGGTAACCTGGTAACCACGTTCCGCAAGAGTGATGGAGTGCCTGCCTCTGCCGCAGCCAAGGTCAAGCAGAGATGGATTTGAGTTTTTTGGGATCTCCTTTTCGATGAGGTCTGCAAGTTGTTCAGCCTCATCCATGTTCCTGTTGGCGTATAATTTCTCGTATAGTGGGCTGTCAAACCACTCTTCAAACCAGCTCATAAATATGTGTTATCAGTCAATTCAGATAAATAGATGTACGGCAGTTCCGAACGCCTTATCTTAGGCTTTTAAAAATTATCTTGCAAAGAAAGCAGCTCAAATTTTATGAATTTTACTGACAAACTGCGCAAAGCCATTGCATCGGCAGAATCTTGCTTATGTGTTGGGCTCGATCCTGATCCTGAGCGAATACCACTACCTCTGAAAGAAGCTTTCCCTGATGAGGACAAACAGATGCTTGAATTTTGTAGGCGGGTGATTGAAGCCACAAAACCACATGCGTGTGCATTTAAACCGAACACCGCATTTTTTGAAGCTCTCGGCAGCAAGGGGTGGGCCGTGCTGGAGGAAGTGGCTGACATGGTTCCGTCAAACCGTGTGCTGATTATGGACGCCAAGCGCGGAGACATTGGGAACACAGCAGCCCGTTATAAGCACGCTTTTTTTGACAGGATGCAGGCCGATGCTATCACGTTAAATCCTCTGATGGGAATGGAAACCCTGGATCCGTTTCTGGATGACCCCCAAAAAGCGGTATTTGTTCTGGCGATGACATCCAACAGGGGGGCAGCCGATCTGCTTCAACGGAGATTTGAAGGGCGGTTATCACTCGGAGAATATATCGCCGAAGAGCTTGCAAAAAAGATGAGTAAAAGTTCATCGCACCTTGGCCTGGTTACAGGTGCCACACAAACTGAGTGGATAAAACCGGTACTCAATGCATTCCCCGAAGCTCATCTCTTGATTCCGGGAATCGGGAAGCAGGGAGGTGATATTAAAGAGCTGGCCGGGGTGCTGAAAAATCATAAAGGATTACCGGTTATTAACTCGTCGAGATCTGTGATTTATGCAGGTGGAAACTCGGCTGACTGGATGGAGCTGGTCTCTGAAAAAGCGCTGGAATTGAAACGATCACTGCAGGAAATTACACGCAGATATGTCTGAGAATAGATCTACAGTTATACTTTATACGGATGGAGCATGCAGCGGAAATCCCGGGCCTGGTGGCTGGGGGGCACTGCTGATTTTTAATGGTATTGAGAAAGAAATGAGTGGCGGCGAGCCACACACCACAAACAACCGAATGGAGATGAAAGCTGTTATTGAGGGTCTGAAAGCTCTCACCCGGCCGTGCCATGTGAAAATTCACAGTGATAGTGCACTTATTATAAATGCATTTACCAAAGGATGGATTGATAACTGGCTGAAAAAAGGATGGAAAAAGGCCGATAAAAAACCGGTGGAGAATAAAGAGCTCTGGCAGCAAATGATTAAAGAAGCAGAGCGCCACACCGTGGAGTGGATAAAAGTGAAAGGGCACTCTACAGACCAGCTGAATAACCGTGTGGATCAGCTGGCTGTTGAGGCTTCAAAAAAGTACCAGTAATTGGTACTTACTCATCGAACAGTTTTTTCAGGAACTTCTGATATCTCTCCTTATTTCGCAATACAAGCAGAGGTATTCCAAATGCATAATTTACCATTCTGTCGGTAAAATCTTGCCGCATCATTCCGGGGATCTTCTTGGCTTTAGAGGCCACAATAATTACATCAGCCTGGCTTTTTAGTACTTCATCGTAAACTGTATCAGCAATTTTTCCCTTATTGTGCTTGCTCAGTTTTACGTTCACACTTTCAGGTACATTGTAATCCCGAATAAATTTTTCTCTGTTCTCTTTCGTCTCGTTATCCACTTTATCTTTCTCTTTTTCCGATAGCATATAGGGGAAAAATTGAGCACGATACTCATAAATATGTTGTGCGGTTACTTTTGCACCTGTACGTTCTGATAGTTCCTGCCCGGTTTTTAGTGCCTTGGCAGATTGCTCTGAAAAGTCAACAGCTACCAGAATGTTTTCGAGTGCATGCCGGCTGTTTTCCGGAACAAATAGTATGGATGTAGCCACATATTTAAGAATTCGCTTGGGAATAATGCCTTCGCCGGCATAACCAACTTTTTTCCCGACAACCAGTAGGTCGGGTTCCAGTGAGTTTACAAGATCGATAATAGCAGCGGTAGGTTTACCCTCCTTAATAACAACCCTCACTTCTGGCTCATCATGTGTAAAATGAGTCTCAATTTTTTCGTTGATTTCACCACGAAGAAGATCAAAAAATTTCTCTTTGGTGTTTATTTCAGGGAACTGATCCATAATCTCAAGAGTTTCAGGGCCCGACTCAACTACATGCAAAAAGGTAACTGTTTTAGGTTTCGAGACTGATGCAAGGAACGATGTGTACCCCAGTAATACATGATCCATTTTTGTAAGGTCTACACATACCATCCAGTGTTTTGAATTTATCATAGTCGTTATCCTCAGTTATCTTTGTTTTGTTTTGACAGTAAGCGCTGAACAAGTTCTCTGTACGATTCCCGCTCTTCTTCTTTCGATGATGACAGATGTTCTCTGTATTCACGGCTCATGCCTTGTTGTAAGCTGTAGCACATGAAAAGTAGTACTATAACGAACGGCAAACCGGTACTTATGGCACCTGCCTGCAGTGCGCCAAGCCCTCCGCCTACCAGCAATATCGCTGCGACACCTCCTTCAGCCGATGCCCAGAAAACTCTCTGGCCAACCGGAGAGTGCATTTTTCCACCGCTCGTAAGGCCATCAATAACCAGTGAGCCCGAATCAGACGATGTTACAAAAAAGCTCAGTATAAGTATAATCGCCAAAACAGACATTACAATTGAAAATGGGAACTGATCGAGCAGTATGAAAAGTGATGTGGTTTGATCGGCTTCTACAGCGGCTGCAATTTCAGCTATTCCTCCCGTTTCAAGGTAGAGAGCACTGCCGCCAAATCCGCTCATCCAGAGGAAAGTAACCATTGTCGGTACAATCAAAACTCCCAGTACAAACTGTTTAACGGTACGGCCTTTTGAAATTCTTGCGATAAACAT
>REDS01000200.1 GCA_007693395.1 Balneolaceae bacterium
AGCATTGTCTTTGCAGGAGTTTATCATTTTGTAACTATTGAGCGAATCTACAAAATGTTACAAGGCTGAAGACTTTCGAAGCCTTCTACTTCAGGCCACAAATTTTAAAGAGAAAGTTCGGGTAACTCGCATTAAGAAATATGTCATATCAAAAAAAATGGCGATACACCATCAGGATGTATCGCCATTTCTTAATGCCTCAATGCATGTACGCTTTAGTCAGGTATCGTTATATTTGTTTCAACCGTATGGGTAACCAGCCTCATGGTCATACCGCCTTCTTCGAGCATCTTTTCGAGCCTGTCTATGGTACCGCGAAGGGTTCGTTCAAGAATACGGCGCTGCATGCCGGAAGCATTGTCAATTTGCTGCCGTGCTTCCTGAAGAGACTCTCTTGCCTTTGCTAAATCTTCTGCAGAAAATTGCTCAGAAATACCATCAATTACCATTTCAGACAAGAAAGAGTAGTACATACCATCTACATTACGGTAATCTTTGAAGTTTATATCATACGTGCCTGTATACTCTTCACTAAACTGCATATCAAAACTGATTCTGCGCATCACATAGTTATTTGTGTCTATGTAGAGCCTTCCGCGCATGGCTTCACCCTCCTGAGTTACAGGGGTTTCTTCAAGCCCAGCTGTTGCACCGCGGTAGAGGGCAGAGATGTCTTCGATCAGCAGAACATGAGTGTTGTAGCCATCAATGGTTTCAGTGCCTTCATACGTTGCATTTTCCGCGAGCGTATCGAAATTCATGTTGAAATCGTGAGCACTTGTACTTGGAACATCACTGCTTCTTGTAACAGGCTGCAAAGATGGTATACCATTATCCAGAGTAACTTTTCTGTAGAAGGTAGTATCCGGCTCATCAGTTTCAATGAGCCCTTCCATGGTTGTAACAGTCATCATGGTTTCAATACCGGAGATTGAATTGCTGTGATGATCAATCATTCTTTGCAAAATGTCAGCAGGATTTTGGGCAAATACTGCAGCCGACTGAGACGAAAGCAGCACAGAAAGTAAAATAGAAAGGGTAAACTTTTTCATAGGATCAGCATAATTGATGTTATAGAGTAGTTTTTGAAATGGTATTTATTTGTTTGTTGAAATTCAATAGAGTACGGATCAGATATGAGCCAATACGAAATAAATAAGCCGTTTGCATTATTAAAACGAATTTCACTGCAAAAACAGCTCATCGATCAACCATGTAAACGGCATTATTTTACGATTTCCTAAACCTTGCTGAATACTACGATACCATTGTGCCCGCCAAAACCGAAGTTATTACTCATGGCCGCACGGATATTTTTTTCCCTTGCATCACCAAGTACAAAATCAATATCATCCGGTATTTCAGGGTCAATTTTCTCCGTGTTGATGGTGGGTGGAATGATATTATTTTTAACAGCCAGCAGAGAAAGTACAGCTTCCATTGCTCCGGCAGCCCCAAGCAGGTGGCCGGTCATCGATTTTGTAGCACTGATGGTTGGTTTTACATCAGAGTTTTGATACAGTTTATTTACAGCAATAATCTCACTGATATCCCCAACCGGTGTAGATGTAGAGTGTGTGTTTACGTAGCCAACATCTTCCGGGTTCAGGTTTGCTTCTTCGAGGGCAAGCCTCATACCGCGAAGTGCACCGAGGCCTTCTGGGTGGGTAGCTGTGAGGTGGTAGGCATCGGCTGTCATAGCGGCACCTGTAACTTCGCCATAGATTTTGGCTCCTCTGGCTTTAGCATGCTCATACTCTTCGAGAATTAAAGCGCATGATCCTTCACCCATCACAAAACCGTCGCGATCGGGATCGAACGGCCTGGATGCAGTTTCGGGGGATTCGTTCCGCGTACTCATCGCTTTCATCGCCGTAAAACCTCCAATGGTAGCCTCGGTAACAGGTGCTTCAGATCCGCCCGTTACAAATGCTTTAGCCTTGCCCATGCGGATGTAATTAAACGCATCCATTATGGCGGTGTTTGAACTAGCACAGGCTGAGATCGTGGTATAGTTGATTCCCATCAGCCCGAATTTCATCGAGATCATGCCCGACGCCATATTTGGAATGAGCCTGGGTACAAAGAATGGATTAAATCTCGGTTCGTAATTGTTGAGAGTGTACTCTTTTACCTCCTCTTCGAATGTTCCCATGCCGCCCTGGCCGGTTCCCCAGATTACACCAACATCAAACGGGGATGTTTTTTCCAGATCGAGCCCGGAATCTTCCATCGCCTCGGCAGCTGCGTAGAGCCCGTACTGGGTAAATAAATCCGAACGCTTAATCTCATTTCTGTCGAGGTGTTTTTTGGGGTCAAAATCTTTTACCTCACAGGCAAAATGTGTTTTGAATTTTTCAGGGTTGAATTTGGTGATGTTAGCAGCGCCACTTTTTCCGGCTACGGCATTTTCCCAGGTTTCTTTTACTGTGTTGCCAAGCGGTGTTAATGCACCAAGGCCGGTTACTACTACTCTGATATTGTTGGTCATAATCTTTTTTACCGTTCAACTTAAAATTTAGCTGGCTTAAAATAGGGAATTTTACAGCCTATAAAGAATTGTTTGCGAAGCTAAAGTTGATTGGTTTCAATATTTGAGTTATTCACACGAGTAAACACGGTTTATTGAGCCCAGATCGGTGTGTACCTGGCACTAACTATCACTCTCTCTGAAGGATGAAGCCGGTTCCAGCATGGTGTTTAACTTTTCACCGCCGCGGATTCCAAAATCGAGTGTTCGAATTGGGAATGGAATCATAATATCATTCTCATCAAACGCTTTCTTGATGGCGATAATAGCTTCACTTCGTGCTTGCCAGAAATCTGGATTTGTTCGAAACTTCACCCAAAAACGCACTTTAAAGTTGATGGAGCTGTTTCCAAATTCATCGTAGTAGAACTCAACCCCCCTGTCATCAAGTACATGTTCAACACGTTTAATTGCATTGGTCGTTACATCTCTCACTTTTTCAAGATCATCACCATAGGATATACCGCAAGCCAGATCGATTCTTCTAAGGCTGGTTGTTGTATAGTTTTGAAGTGGATTTTCAAACACCCGCTTATTAGGGATATATACTATCTGCCCGGTAACGGTGCGGATGATAGTATTTCTCAGATTTAACTTTTCAACAACACCATAAAACTCATTTGTCTCGATAATATCGCCTATCCCAAACGGGTGTCTGATCGATAATATAATTCCGGAAATAAAGTTCGACGCGATATCCTGAAATGCAAAACCAACTGCGAGCCCAATTATACCTGCACCTGCAAGCAGGGAGGTAACGGCGCCATCAAGCTGAAGAACGGTAAGAGCAATAAAAACCCCGATACCAAGAATAGAGATGCCAACGATTGTCTCAAGCAGGCTGGTGATGGTTTTATTGTCTGTTATACTCGCGAGCAGTTTTTTTACAACTTTTCTGGAGAACCTTCCAAGTGCGTAGAAAAAAATCAGGACAAAAAGTGCTACAACAAAGTTTGGCAGCATTTCAAAAAATGTTCTGATCCACTCTTCTAATCTCTCTGCAACAATTTCATAAGCTTCATTGAAATCAAAGGTATCCATATGCTGTATAAGTAACTTTTTTCTAATTTATTATAGCTCAATTGATTAACGACTATTTTCAGGTTACAATTCCGATTCAATTGATCCCGCGCACTGAAAACAGAGCCGATTTTGGTGCTTATATGCATGCATTCATAGGCCGGCAGCATACTATTTGTTTCCTGTAACTTCATCATGCACATCTGATTAAACAGCAGCTTCAGGTAATTTTTTTGGCTTTTTTATGAGGGCCGTACTCTCAAAAAAAGCTGTGGCAGGGAAAAATTTTTTTCTCACTTAAATTATTTAGGCAAATATTGGACCGGTGTAATTCTTTTAAAAGCGCTTTTCTTACAAAAATGAAATAAATAATACAAAAGAAGTCATTTTATTTAATAAAATTTGACAAATACAATATTCACCTTCAAATTTAAGTCAACCTTATCTTTAACTAATCTTCTATCAATGACTAAAGTTGTAAAAGCAAGTATTCTGTTAGCGGCGCTCGCCGTACTGGCAACATTTGTTGCTGTGAATGCCTACTCGGAAACAGTTACTCTTCAGGAAGCAGCATCGGATGCCATAGCGGTTACCGAAACTGCCGGAGAGGTGACTGAAGCAGAAGAATCGGATGGGACGTATGCTTCACTATCTGAATTTATGGCCTCACCCGATTACGTAAAATTTATGATTGATAACCTCTGGATTCTCATAGCTGCATTCCTTGTGCTCTTGATGCACCTTGGTTTCGCATCCGTTGAGAGCGGGCTTACACAGTCAAAAAATTCGGTAAATGTGATCTACAAGAATGTATTTATACTCTGTACGGGTATATTGATTTATGCATTTGTAGGTTTTCAGCTGATGTATCCCGGCGATTTTAACGGCATTTTGGGTTTTGGCGGGTTCGGGATCGGCTTTGATGCATCGGACCCGGTTGGGATGCTAACACCGGCTTACGGTGAAGAGATGACCATATGGAGTGATTTCATCTTCCAGGCTATGTTTGCGGCTACAGCAGCCACCATTGTATCCGGGTGTGTTACGGGTCGTATCAAGCTCTCATCGTTTATGATTTTTGGTGCACTTTTGCTTGCCATCAGTTACCCGATTACCGGCAGCTGGGTGTGGGGCGGAGGCTGGTTAGATGAGCTTGGTTTCTATGATTTTGCAGGGTCAACCCTGGTTCACGGAGTTGGCGGGGTTGCAGGTCTGGCTTGTGTGCTGCTCCTGGGTGCACGTTCAGGCAAGTATAAAGATGGAAAAATCTTTGCCATACCGGCACACAACATTCCGCTTGCAACGGTTGGTGTATTTCTTCTCTGGATCGGCTGGTTTGGATTTAATGGCGGATCTGTGCTTAGTGCTGATCCCGCAGAAGTTTCGTATGTATTCGTTACCACTGCCCTTGCCGCTTGTGCAGGAGCGCTTGCAGCAATGGTAACCACCCAGGTTGTTATGAAATCTCTTGATGCGCCTATGGCTTTGAACGGCATTCTTGCCGGCCTGGTGGGCGTTACTGCCGGTGCTGATGTGGTTTCATTGATGAGTGCAGTTGTAATTGGTGCAGTAGCAGGTTCACTGGTTGTATTCGCCATTCTGATGTTTGATAAGCTGAAAATCGACGATCCGGTTGGCGCGATCTCGGTCCACGGTGTTTGCGGTATCTGGGGCACACTCGCAGTGGGTATCTTTACACCGGCAAGCTTTCTTATTCAGCTTTTGGGAACCACAGCCATTCTCGGGGCAACCTTTGTCTTTTCATACGCCGTATTTGCTGCTATCAAAGCAATTATGGGTGTAAGAGTTTCAGCAGAGGTTGAATCAGACGGTCTTGACATCTCTGAGCATGGCAATAAAGCCTATCCCGATTTTTCACCCGTAAAAACCTCCGAACTCGGAGCCTACACGGCTTAAATTTCACTCATAAAAAAGGAGCACCTGATTTGGGGTCAGCGTGCTCCTTTACTTAATCAGATCACT
>REDS01000076.1 GCA_007693395.1 Balneolaceae bacterium
TTTCGTTGAAAAATATATGTACATTGTTTTACCCACAAACTTTCCTGTAGAACCAATTTTAATTACATCTTTTACAACGAGAACGACCTGATTATCTATGGCCTCGGTACTTTGGGTATTCACTATGCAAGATCATCGTTTAGTTTCGAAGGTTTTTCAGAATCAGCATCTGATTCTGAGGTTGGCCTTGGCTTAGGTGCAGGTGTTGAATATGATCTTGGATCTGTAAAGATTTACGCAGAACCAAGACTATTTCTGAGTGGTTTTGAACAGTTTCAGTTCAATGCCGGAGTACGTATACCAATTTAGGTAATTCGCTTTTAAGGCTTAAAAACGGGTTGTTATCTTAATAGCAACCCGTTTTTTTTTAGCTACCCGATATAACGCTCTTTCAACCTCAAAAACTTAACAACAAATCGTCTTCTGCCTGTTTCAGTAGCGAGCGGCAGCATAAATTTCAGCAGTGAGTAGATTACCAATACAATAATTGCCACTACGATTAACGCATAATCCTGATACGTTTCTATAAAGCCAAGCATGGGCCTTCCAAGAAATGCGGCTAAACTTACCAGCAATGGTGCCCAAACAATAATAGCAAGTAAAAAATAGAGCAGAAACAGCTTGAAATCCGTTTTAAGAATACCGGCAGTAATGTAGGTAGGAAGCCGTGTGCCCGGTAAAAACCGGGTTGCAAAAATCACCTTCATACCATGCATTTTTAGCAGGTTCTCTACCCTCTCCACATCACCCTCATCAATTACCCATCTAAATGGCACTTTTTGAAAGATAGGCCGGCCAACTCTGCTGCCCAGGAAATATGCTAATGTGTCCGTTATAAATATCCCGAAAAAACAGGCTGTTATTGCAAACGGCAGATCGATAATACCACCTGCCGCAAGCAAACCTGCACTTATACAGGTGAGGTCTTCATTTATAAATGTAAGCAGAACAATGAACACCATCATAATCACAAGCGGCCAGCCTGTATGAGACTCCACAGCATCAGGCTCAAATGGTTTTTTTGAATTCACTATTCGCTCTTGGGTTGCATTTGCCCTAAATTCGGCACTGCCTTTTTCAACTATATCCCAAAACCATAACAGCTGATCAACCCAGAAAGAAGGATCATTTTGAATCTTATCCTGGTTCACTTCGGCGGTGGCGAATGTGCTCTGTGGAATTATCCTGTGAATCTCTACAGATGTTTGATAATTGATGTAATGATCGATCGTTCAATGGATGGATAATATGAACCGGTAAATCAATGCCTTCAGCCCACTCTCTAAAGCTGGCTTGTTGCATCTCACTGAAAGCACGAATATTCTCGTTTATCAGTATTTGATTGTGATACCAACCAAAATGAGGAACAGCATATCTGAACAAAAATGAAAACGGATAAAGGGCATTGTACATATATCGGTTAACAGTCTGGCTGCCCAACAGATGAAACTCTACTGGCCCATAGGGCGACATTAGGCTTAAACTGTTAACGTTTTCGTTATTTTCATTATCTAATAGTTTCTTTATCGCAATCAGGCTGCCATATCCGTGAGCTGCGATGTCAACATTTTCATACGGTAGCGTTGATAAGAACTCCCTCAGAATCGTTGCTCTTTGGGAAACAGAATGGGGAATACGATTCCCTTGTACAGCATGGGTGGGGTAGTTCAAAATGTACACATTTCGTAAACGTTGAATTTCTTCAGCCAGCGGCAACAAAATAGAAGTGCCCATTAGAAGATCAGGCAAGATCACCACAGCATCACAACTCTCAGAGTTTTCTAACCGGTAAAAATTAAGCTCTATCTCATCATCAACAATCTGTACTGTCTCTGTTTGCTGAAGGATATGCTTCTCATCCATTTCTTGAAAAAATATCTGCATTACCGCAGAAAGTATCATCAGCAAAAGATAGATCAGCAAAAAAATTCTGAAATACGAAAGATTGGTCTGCTTCAAATCTGTTTTATTCCTAAAACTTTACTGGTTCAAACTCTTCGTCAAGTTCATCAACAACGGGAATAAACAACTGTTCTACTCTGCTCTGTAATTCCTGAGCAAGTTCTTTCCTGTTATTTAACGTAACTGTAGAATCACCAAACCTAACCAATACATCTATCTTTTTTGTGGCGGCTACTCCCAAAAGGTGCGTATGGAGCGGAGCTTTTCCCCACCAGCATACAGATTTATATGCCGGCACATCACCGGGATCTGTTTCGTACCGAATGGCTGCATAGGATACCTCAAGATTTGCATCAGCGGCATGCTGAAGCAACGACGGACGAAACCGCAAAATTTTCTCACCGGGTGATGTCATCCCTTCCGGAAAAAGTACCACCCCCTGCCTTTCGTTAATCTGCTCGGATATTTCCCGGTTAACCCTGGGTACATCACTCCTTAAACTTCGGTTTACAAAAAGAATACCCAGTGTTCTGGCCATAAAACCGATAGCAGGCCAATGCTTTACCTCTGATTTTGATACAAATGTGGTATTAATAACAGAGGCATAAATCGGAATATCGAGATAGCTAAGATGGTTGCTTACTACAAAAAATGGTGGCTTAGGTGGAGTTCCTTCAACTGTAACGTTAAGCCCTAATATGAAAGCAATACTTTTCCCCCAGACTCTCAGGCAGAGGTTTCGAATTGGTTCAAAATGAATTCTGAAAATTCTGGTAAACATATATGGAATCAAGTAGGCAAAATAGATCAGAAACGTTGCAGAGACGAAGAGTATAACTTTTATAAAGGCTGTGAATTTTCGCATTCGTCAAATATAACCTGTTTTTCTGTTAACGATGTATAAATCAACAAAAAAGAACGTAATCATTTCGAAGTAGATGCACTATTTGGGAATCTTATTGTTATTTTATTGCGTTAACACAAAAGAAGATCCTGAAATTACTGCTTCGACTACTAACACGCATGTTATCCACTAAAACATATCACAATTCTCCTGAAAAAGATTGGGTGGTCTTTATTCATGGTGCCGGTGGTTCCTCTTCCATCTGGTTTCGCCAGATAAAAACCTACAGTGAGGAATTTAACGTGCTTTTGGTAGACCTGCGCGGGCACGGCAAGTCGAAAGAGATGAGCACCATGAAGAAGTACTACAAAGAGAAGTACACCTTTAAAACGGTGAGTAAAGATGTAATTGAAACGCTGGATAATCTCAACATAAAACAGGCGCACTTTATCGGGGTATCTCTCGGAACAATCATTATCCGAACCATTGCAGATATGGAGCCGCAGCGGATTATCTCAGCTGTGATGTGCGGTGCCATAACAAGAATGAATATTCGTTCGAGAGTTCTCATCTGGATGGGGCACACATTTAAACGGTTGGTTCCCTTTATGTGGTTATACAGTCTTTTTGCGTGGGTCATTATGCCGAAGAAGAATCATGAAGAATCCAGAAGCATGTTTGTAAGCGAGGCCAAAAACCTTGCGAAAAAAGAGTTTTTAAAATGGTTCAGACTGACGTACGATGTTAACCCTTTACTTCGCTATTTCACTGAAAAAGAGATGGATGCCCCAACTTTGTACATTATGGGCGAAGAAGATCACATGTTTTTGCCACCGGTTCGAAAAATGGTAAAAGATTTCAATCACTCATTCCTTGTTGTTGTTGAAGGCAGCGGGCACGTAGTAAATGTGGATAAGCCTGAGGAGTTTAACAGGGAATCACTCAACTTCTTGTTAAATCAAAAAACAAAACTGCAGCAAACAGCCTGATTTTTTGATCCGAATTAATCCACAAAGCGGCTTTTTCATCACTGATTTTTTCGAGATATTTAAGACTGTTCACTACTCACAAAAATTGCCCGAATGATAGTACCTATTGCAAGCGATCATGCAGGATTTGAAGCCAAAGAACTGGCTAAAAAATCACTTGAAGAGTTAGGCTTTATGCCTGTAGACTATGGCACCCACAACGAAGAATCGTGTGATTATCCAGAATATGCCGTTCAAGTTGCTAAGAAAGTTAGCAATGGCGAGCATGAATTTGGAGTACTCATTTGCGGAAGCGGACAAGGCATGTGTATGACTGCCAACAAGTTCGAAAATGTTCGCGCAGCTCTTGTTTATGATACTGAATCTGCATCACTCTCACGGCAACATAATAACGCAAATATTATCTGCCTTCCCGGCCGTCAATTAAACAAAGAGCAGATCTACGAAATTTTAAGTATTTGGTTCTCTGCTGAATTTGAAGGCGGACGCCATGATCGCAGGGTTCAAAAAATTCACTCCTTAACATCAAAGTAACGGTTTATGAGCACACTAAAATCGCAGGATCCTGAACTTTATGGTTTTATTGAAGAAGAGACAGAGCGCCAGAATTTAAATTTTGAATTAATTGCTTCAGAAAACTTTGCATCCAGAGCTACTATTGAAGCTATGGGAAGTGTACTTACAAATAAATATGCTGAGGGATATCCCGGCAAGCGTTACTATGGCGGTTGTGAGCACGTAGATAAAGCTGAAGATCTTGCCCGTGAGCGTGCAAAAAAACTTTTCGGAGCCGATTGGGTAAACGTTCAGCCTCATTCGGGAGCATCAGCCAATGCTGCGGTATATCTCGCCTTTATGAATCCGGGTGATACACTCTTAGGCCTCGACCTTGCCCATGGCGGCCACTTAACCCACGGTTCACCCGTTAATTTTTCCGGAATTACCTACAACGCTACATTCTATGGTGTTGATAAAGAGACGGGGCGGATTGACCTGAACAAAGTGCGTGAAAAAGCAAAAGAGGTGAAGCCCAAAATGATCTCAATTGGTGCGAGTGCTTACACACGCGATTTTGATTATACAGCTTTCAGAGAGATAGCTGATGAAGTTGGTGCATTTCTCTGGATGGATATGGCTCATACAGCCGGCTTAATTGCAGCAAAAGTTTTGAATGATCCACTGCCCTATACTGATGTTGTAACTACAACAACCCACAAAACTCTACGCGGCCCTCGCGGTGGCATGATTTTGATAGGTACCGATGTTGAGAACAAACTTGGAGTTGTTGCACCAAAATCCGGACGGGTAAAGATGATGAGTGAAGTTCTGGATTCTGCTGTCTTTCCAGGCTCGCAAGGCGGTCCGTTAATGCATGTTATTGCTTCAAAAGCGGTAGCATTTGGAGAGGCACTTAAGCCGGAATTTGTTACTTATCAAAAACAAGTTATAGCCAATGCAAAGAAAATGGCCGCTGAGTTTATCGAGAGAGGTTACAATCTTGTGAGTAATGGCACCGACAACCACCTTATTCTCGTTGATTTACGAAATAAAGATCTTAACGGTAAAATTGCTGAAGAAGCACTTGATAAAGCAGGTATCACTGTAAACAAAAACATGGTACCTTTCGATACCGAAAGTCCATTTGTAACCTCAGGAATTCGAATCGGTACACCGGCTTTAACAACCCGTGGTTTTAAAGAAGATGAATTTGCAGAGGTTGTACGATTAATTGATGCTGTTCTTCAAAATCCGGACGATGAAAACAATTTGAGAAATGTAAAGGATAATGTTCAGGCAATGTGCAGAGATTTTCCTTTGTATGACTTTGTTTCTGCTTAACCTCCGTTAACTATCTCGAAAGAATTATTGATCAATATGTTGGCAGACAGCCAATAACCATAAATGAGCGAATCTACAGAAAAATCTAAACGAAGTATCATGGGCGCGATCCTGCCCAGGGCAAAAGCTCCAAAAATTGATCCAAGTGCGTCCATGTCGTTTCTCGACCACCTTGAAGAGCTGCGTTGGAGAATATTAAAAGGTTTTGCAGGAATTCTTGCCGGAATTATTGTAGCGTTTTTCTTTTCGGATTTTCTGATCAGAGAATTCATTTTAGGGCCTGCACGTGCAGATTTCTTTATGTATCAGATTATGCCGATCAATGCTGTTGATCTTTCCCTCATTTCAAGGAGGCTGCCCGGTCAGTTTTTTACGTATTGGGGCACACTTCTGATTATTGGTGTTATCATAGGTTCACCAATATTTATCTATCAGCTTTGGGCATTTATTGAACCTGCACTGGAACAGGCTGAAAAGTTAAAGACATTCTTCAACGCAATGTTTATTAACGTTTTCTTCCTTCTTGGAATAGCTTTCGGTTACCTTATTCTCGTTCCTTTTGCTGTTCAATTTTTCACCCAGTTTGTTATTGATGAGGTAATTAGTAACGAATTTGATATCAACGCCTATTTTGTCTCCGTTTCCATGTGGACGCTTGCCTGCGGGGTGATATTTCAGGTACCAGTGGTGAGCTGGTTCCTGTCTAAGGTTGGGCTTTTGACTCCAGAATTTATGCGTACATACCGCCGCCATGCTATTGTTGGTGCCATGTTGGTAGCCGCATTTTTAACCCCGCCTGATCCGGTTTCGCAGATTCTCATCGCATTGCCATTAGTAGTTCTGTATCAGTTCGCCATCTTTTTGAGTAAAATTGCTGTTAAACGGCGTAAGAAAGAGATGGAAAAATCGTTTGGTACATCGTAGGAAAGAAAGTTATGTCAGGTTTCAATCTACAAGTAATAGAGTTATCTTATAATTCTGTGCATTTTTCAAAAATATAAATCATACATGTTTACATCTTTATCCAGAGTAATTCTTTTTATTTCTGCATTTTCATTCATCTTTATCTCTTGTGATTCTACAGATCCATTCAGAATACCACCGCCGGATTTCTCTACTGTGCCAGAGCCTTTCAACAGAGACAATGTTCAGCCTGTGACTATTGAAGAGGGTGTTGATGTGTATATTCTCGAAGAGGGTACAGGCCCGTTTTTTGTAACTGTTCGCGATGAAGCTGTAGTTTTTATGACACTTCGAACAGATGAAGGTGACATAATTTTCAGCACTTTTGCCAACGGAAACGAACTGGCAATTCCCCTCTCGGTACGGTCATCTGGAACCATTCAGAATGTGTTTCAATATTCTATTCTGCTCTCTTATACTCCTGGCCTTAAAGCAGGCCTCGTGGGAATGCAACAAGGGGAAAAAAGAACAATCGTTGTATCACCGGAAAAAGGGTTTGGCAATGCAGCATCAAACAACAACAATTTTCAGTACAGAGAAAATACACTTATTTACGACATCAGGCTTTCCTCTGTAAACCCAGGCTAATCATTCGAATAGCGCTTATCCACCCGCGGAGTTATGTTGGTAAAAATTTCGTGTACATTGGTTTGTGCAGCTTCTGCCCAGTTGTATGCATTCCATGAAGTGCCTCCTAAAAGGGTTACTTCCGCACCCACCGGCACTTTATCATCACCAAGAAAAACCATGATGTAATCCATCGTCACATTACCAACCTGCGGGTATTGCTTCTCATCAATAGTTACATAGAGTTTGTTGCTGAGAGATCGCGGTATACCGTCCCCATAACCAACTGGAATAGTGGCGAGAAAACCATCTTCAGGGCAGCTCCAGGTGGAGGAGTAACTAACAACATCCCCTTTTTTTATGGGGCGTACCTGAGTGGCAACAGACTTCCAGGTTAAAGCATGCTCAAGCCAATGATGTCTCGTTTCACCCGAGTTATAGCCAAGCATTCCGAGTCCTGTACGTACCATATCAAAGTGGTTAAACTCCGGGTAGTTGGTAGCGGCACCGGTATTGCTCATATGCACAAGCGGTACCTCAGAAAAGCTGTTTAACAGGCTTTTAAAACGTTTATGCTGAAGCGTTGCAAAATCGCTACCCGGATCATCTGCAGTGGCATAGTGTGAATAGATCCCTTTACAAACAAGGCGCTGATTCATTACAGCGAGAGTACGCACCTCTTCACGCTGCTCCGGTGAAAAACCAAGTCTGCCCATGCCCGTATCAAAGTTGAGATGGTATCCTGTTCCATCCATCAAAATTGAAAAGTGGGTAACATGGCTAATGGTAGCTGTAAGGTTATGAGTTATGTATGCCGCAGCATTATCATACGTTGGAACTCCAAAAATCAGAATCGGTTTTTTGATTCCCTTCATTCGCAACTCAATACCCTCATCAACTGTAGCCACAGCCAGCCAGTCAATATGCTCTTCAATGTGTTTAGACACCTCCGCGGCACCATGCCGATAGGCATCGCACTTTACAACAGAAAGTATTTTCTTCCCTCCGGTTCTCTCTTTTATCTTTTTAATATTTCTTGTTATAGCTTCTAATCGTATATGAGCAAATGAGTTAGGGAAATTATTTTTCAACGGATACCTCCAAAAAGTTTCTTTCTTTTCTTTAAAATTACATGGGCTGCATTGTAGCCTGCAGCACCAAAAACACCGCCGCCGGGATGGCAAGATGCGCTGGACAGGAATAAATTTTTAATCGGTGTTTCATAATTACTGAGTTCCGGAGTGGGCCTGAACATAAACATTTGATCGAAATTCATCTCCACGTGCATCACATTGCCCCGCAGAAGGCCGTGTTTCCGCTCAATGTCGAGCGGGCTCTGTATATACCAATCAATCAATTTACCTTTCATATTTGGGGCATATTTTTCAACCACACCATAAATCTTCTCTGCTTCTTTTTCCCGAATATCATCCCATTTCACACCATTGGCCAATTCATAAGGATGCCACTGAGCCCAAGCGAAAAGTGTGTGTTTACCGTCTTTAGCTACTTCGGGGTCAATTTTCGAAAACGTCATCGCCAGTACAGCAGGTTCATCTGGTGGATAACCCTTCATATAATCCCCGATCGCACGATTCATGTAAGTCACAGATGGTGCAAGAAGCTGCATTCCGTTGTGAATAATAGAATCGCCGGGTGCTGCAGTATAATCCGGAAGCTCTTCTACAGCACAGCGTATTACCATGCCAAATCCATTGCCCACCTGTATGTTTTCCACTTTTTTGAAGAGTGATGCATCCAGATGCTCTTTGCCAACCAGCTTCAACATGGTGGTCTGTACGTGAGCGTTAGATACAATTAAATCAGCTTTGTAGTATGCATCGCTCTCTGTTACTACACCAACAGCCTTACCTTCTGATATATCGATTTTCTTTACCGGGATGTCTGCAATTACCTCACCGCCATGTTCAACAATGAGGTTTTTCATTGCTTGTGTTAACATGCCACTGCCTCCTTTTGGGTGTTTTGCACCACTCTGATGAAGCATCGACTGCCATCCGGCAAAATCGCCGGTTGCAGATTGATCTGGCAGTGGCCCTGATTGCGCGGCGAACCATGTTAACGCTGCTTTCAGATATGGACTTTCAAACGCCTTATCAACAACACTGCCGTAACTGCCTAAAATTTTCTGCAAGCCATCGATCTGCTCTCCTTTTTTGAACATGGAGCCGTCCCGAATCTGCCCTTTAGCCATCTCCATAAAAATATTTTTTCCTGATGGCGGCACCATGAAAGCCTTGAGCACCCCTTTATTTATTCTTTCCCAAAATGCGATAAACTCCTTGTAGTTGCCTACGTCTTGTGGAGCTACTTTTGCTATGGATTCAAGTGTTTTATCCAGGTCTTTATGGAAATGAATCACTCCTTTTTTATCAGGCAGCGGATAGCTCATAAAAGGGTCCATCTCGATATACTCAAGTCCGTATTTGGTAAGCTCAAGTTCTTCAATGATTCCGGTTTGATGAATCATGATGTGAACAGAAGAGCCAACGTCCATTCGAAAGCCATGAGGGTTCTCTGCCGATTGAAACATGGTCTCGGTACAAACAGCTCCTCCTATTGTGTTGCGTCGTTCAAGTACGCAGACTTTCATCCCGGCTTTTGCAAGGTAACAGCCTGTAATTAAACCATTATGGCCTGAACCAATAATTACTGCATCAAAACTCTTCATATATCGTATTGGTTAAAAAATGTGGAATGAAATTTATCTTTTAGTAAGTTCTCAAAACAACGGTATCTTAAATCCCATTCAAATCACGTAAAATAAAAAGTATCACACTCGATAATGCAATTTTTTAAAACCTTTTTCGCGTCTCTGCTCGGCACAATTCTGGGTATTTTGTTGCTGGTCATTATTCTTTTTGCAGCAGTTGTAAGCAGCTCTTCAGAGCCTGAACCTTTTATTCGTGCAAATACTGTACTCACCATTACACTTTCTGGTGATATTCCCTTCCGGGCTCCCGACGATCCATTTCAGGAACTGTTTAACCCGGGTGCCGGTACACCTGTGTCTGTACTATCACTACAGAACAATCTGCGCAAAGCTGCCGCTGATGATAACATTGCCGGGGTTTGGATTACTGCGAACAATGTGCTCGCTTCTTGGGCAAATTTGCAGGATGTGTACGATGCACTTGGTGAATACAAAGAGAGCGGAAAGTTTCTCTACTTCAGCACCGATGATATTGGAATGAACGAAAAAGCGTATTTTCTTGCCACACAAGCCGACTCCATTTTTTACACTCCGGAAAGTGTATTTAACTTAACCGGATTTGTAGCCCAGATAACCATGTACCGAGGTTTATTAGATGAAATAGGCATTGAGCCTGAGAATTTGCATTCTGGCAGATATAAATCCGTTATTGAACCATTTATGTTACGTACTATTTCAGATGAATATAGAGTGCAAATTGAACATATTCTTGATTCATATTCAACCACTTTTGTAAATGCTGTTTCCAAAAAAACCGGAAAAACAGCAGATGAAGTTAACGATCTGATCAATACTCCACCGATTCAGCGCGTTAAATTTGCTTATGAAAATGGTTTGATTGATGTTATAGCTTACCATGATGAAGTGATTGATTTCATAAAAGAGAGAATTGAGCTCGACGAAGATCAAACACTCCGAACCGTATCACACAGAAGATATTCAAGGGTATCAGATAAACGTGCCGGGCTTGAAACCACGGATACATCAGACAAGATTGCCGTAATTTACGCATCAGGCACTATCATGCCTCAAATAGCTGACTCCCCTTTTGGCCAGTCGGGAAATATTACTGTTCGAAATTTCAGAAACCAGATTAATAGTGCACTTGAAGATGATGATGTAAAATCAATTGTCATCTATATTAACAGCCCGGGTGGAGCCGCAACCAGTTCCGATATGCTTTGGAGAGAGGTTAAAAGAGCTTCTGACAAAAAACCTGTTGTAGCTCATATGGGTACCGTTGCGGCTTCAGGCGGATACTATATGGCAATGGGTGCCGATAGCGTTGTAGCCCAACACAATACAATAACAGGCTCTATCGGGGTGGCATTGAATATTTTTAATGCATATGAACTTCTTACTGAAAAACTTGGCCTTGGATTTGATACCATAAAGTCTCATGAGTTTGCCGACATTTTCGATCTAACCCGCCCACTTACGTCATTAGAGCGGGAAATTTTTCAGAGAGATATGGATGCTGCTTACGAAACTTTTCTTAATGTTGTAGCAAACAATCGAGGTATGACCCGTGATGAAGTACATGAAGTAGCGCAGGGCCGTGTGTACACCGGCTGGCGAGCATTAGAGCTTGGGCTTATTGATGAGATTGGTGATCTTGACAGATCCCTCGAAATTGCAGCTGAAATGGCTGGAATCACTGAGTTTACTATAGATACCTATCCAAAACGGGAAGATCTCTTCCAGGCTCTCTTTGGTGCAGCTGATACCAAAATGCGCTCTATCATGTTTGGCTGGATTCCGGAATCACTTCGGGCTGAAGCGGAGACTGCCCACATGATGACATCACATCAGGATGTTCGAACATGGATGGTACTTCCTTTCAACATCGATACCAGATAAAAGTATCATCCCGCTACGAAGTATATGATTGAACAACTCAGTGAAGGCTTTTTTGAGATTTTTGAAGACGGAACTTTCCAAAAGATGGATCCGGCAAGGCTCGATAATGTGAGTGAAGATACCTCACTGGGAAAATATTCCTCAGCTTTGGGTATAGACCCTCTTCTTATCCAGCTTAGCGGAAAAACCATCGTGATAGACCCGGGCCTTGGCTGGGGCCTCGATCATACGAGCAGCTACCATGATACTTCGAGTGTGGTAACAAATCTCGATATTTTTGAGATTTCCCCGGAAGATGTTGACCTGGTGATTCTGAGTCATCTGCATTACGATCATATGGCTGGTTGTACTTATGTTGATGAAAATCAGAAAACTCAAGCCACCTTTCCCAATGCCCGATATTTGGTGCATAAGGAAGAGTTTGATTACGCTCTTACACAAACAGGTACAAAATATCACTCAAAAGGCGCGCTGTATAATTTGGATGAGTTCTATAAACTGATTGCAGAAAAGCGTGTGGATTTTATCAGCCAAAGCATTTTCTCACCACTTCAGGGAATCAGTCTCATTAAGACCGGCGGCCACACACCCGGCCATCTGATTGCCAAAATAATTGATGAAGAAGAGATCTTTTACTTTTTGGGGGATTTGGTTCCAACCGAATATCACCTCAATCATTACGCCATGAAACAGATAGACTATGATCCTGTTCAGACAAAAAAAACGAAGAGATTTGTTCTGAACAACGCAACAGAAGAGAATGCAACACTATTCTTTTATCACTCTTTGTTTCAGAAATCAGGCAGAATATCACTTAATAAGAAAAATCAATTCACCCTTAGCCAGCCATCGAGCAGTTAGCGGAAATACGTTTCTTTTTGACGTGAGTTCGAAATAAGAATTTGGAAAAGGGTCTCCCCGCCTTCGCAAAGAGAAGCCGGAGGGGTGAATGATCCACTATTCGAATCCATAAACATAAGATGAAACAGGCATATTCTATTTATTCATGGAAATCAGGAACTCTTCATTCGATTTGGTTCCCTTCATTTTATCCAGCAGAAATTCCATCGCTTCGAATGCATTGTGCTTGTTAAGATAGCGCCGTAATAACACCACTTTCTCCCTCTCCTCATCCGTCACAATAAGTTCTTCCCTTCTGGTACCGCTCTTGAAAACATCTATTGCCGGGAAAATTCGGCGCTCTGCAAGCCGTCTGTCAAGAACCAACTCCATATTACCGGTACCTTTAAACTCTTCGAAGATTACATCATCCATGCGGGACCCGGTATCAACAAGCGCTGTGGCAATAATGGTAAGGCTGCCGCCATTTTCAATATTACGGGCTGAGCTAAATAGCTGACGCGGTGCTTTCAACGCTTCAGAATCAACACCACCGGTCATTGTTCGCCCTGATGTACCCGCAGCAACGTTATATGCACGGGCAAGGCGCGTTATGGAATCCATCAGCAGCAGAACATCATGCCCGCTTTCAACCAGCCGTTTCGCTTTTTCAAAAACAATTTCAGAGAGCCCAACATGGTTTTCAGGCTTTTCATCAAACGTTGATGCTACCACCTCCGCACTTTTTACAGTACGCTCCATCTCGGTAACCTCTTCCGGGCGTTCATCAACAAGAAGAATAATAATTTTGGTTTCGGGATGATTTCGGCTTACCGCATTGGCAATATTTCGAAGAATGGTTGTTTTACCGGTTTTAGGCTGAGCTACAATCAGGCCACGCTGCCCTTTCCCGATTGGGGTAAAAAGGTCCATAATGCGGGTAGAGTATTCTGCAAAACTGTTTTCGAGCTTAAACCGCTTATCAGGATAGATGGGCAGCAGATCTTCAAAATCGCCCCTGTTATCCATATCCCGTGGAATTTTACCATTTACCCCTTCAACCCGAAGAAGTGCAAAATAGCGTTCACCAACTTTAGGCGGACGAATAATCCCAATCACACAGTCTCCTTGTTTTAGCCTGAACCGCTTTATCTGTGATGGAGATACGTAAATATCATCCGGGCTGGCTTTGTAGTTGTAATTCACAGAACGCAGAAATCCGTATCCATCCGGAAGAATTTCGAGGGTACCCTCATTTAACAGAAATTTACCCAGTTGCGGGCTTATTTCAGCAATACGGTCATCCAGATTGTCAGCATCCGATTCGGGCAACACATTGCTAACATGCTTTTTATTCTGCTTCTTATGCTTTGGCTGCCTGTTGTGGTTCCGGTTATTTTTCTGATTATTGTTTCCGGCTTTATCATCATACGTTTGTATGTGATCTTTACTTCCGTAAACAGCATCTTTTGCCACAACCTCCTCTTTTTTGGGAGGTTTAGGGGAGTGAGACGTTAGTTTCTCGATCAACGCTTCTTTTTTGAGTGTTGAGATGCCCTTAATACCGGCTGATTTTGCGATGATTTTTAAGTCTTTTACCGTTTTTTGATGTAGCGTTGCCACGTCAAAACTGGTGTCGTTATCGGTTTGATTCTCCGACATATTGAAATTTAGGTTTGTTGATAATGAATCATTTAGAGAAGCGAACAATCTTTTATAGAAGTACGCTGCGGGTAGATAATCGTTGTAGTGCGGAAAGATTTATTTATAGTGAGTTTGTTTCAGTACCCATCCAATTGCTCACTGCTTTGTAAAAGTAAAAACTTCCGCTAAAAATTACTAATTCTGTTTCAAACAGATTAGTTGCCTGTTTTTTACTTATATCTAAATATTTTGCGTGTGGAAACAGGGCTTGCATCTCCGTTAATTTTGCTGCCCTTTCGCCTTCCATTTCACAGACAAACAGATTAGGAAAATCAGCCCAAAACTCTCCGATATCCGGCGAAAGTTTATCCTTCATATAACTTAGAATTACTGTCCACTCCTCAGCAGGTGCAATCGAAAGCATATGTTTAATTAACAGTTTCGTAGCATCTGCATTGTGTGCCCCATCAAAATACCAGTGTGAATCCGGTTTTAATTGTTGAAACGAAGCATGTAGCGGATAGTTCACCTTGAGATTTTCAATTCCTTGCGCGAACTGCTCATTACTAACGGGCAGGTTATCCATCAATTGTTTCACACCCTGTAATACAATCGCCGCGTTTACAGCATCCACTTCTTTTCCAAAATACGAAATGAACAGCTCTTCACCGCCAGAACAGAGGTGTATGGTTTCATCAGAAATTTTCGGGTTCAAATCTTCAGCGCGTTTTATATGCGAATTATTTTTTTCGGCTACATCACAAATTACATCCTCTGCTTCCTTATAAAGTTTACCGAAGATCACCGATTTATTTTTTTTGATAATGCCGGCCTTTTCATACGCTATTTCTGGGAGGGTATTCCCGAGAATATCTGTATGGTCAAAACCGATGGATGTGATAACCGAGAGTTCAGAATCAATAACATTGGTTGCATCGAGCCTGCCGCCCAGCCCTGTTTCGATGATTGCAATGTCCACCTCTTCTTTTGCAAAGTACCAGTATGCAATTGCAGTGGTAATTTCAAAGAATGTGTACTGTTTTTCTTTGATTTGACCACCATATTGCCTGAAAAATTCGAGCAGTTGCTCATCAGTAATTTCATAGCCATCTACCTTGAAACGTTCCTGAAACCGCAGTAAATGCGGTGATGTATAAAGAGCAGTCTTGTACCCTGCTGACCGATAGACTGATGCAAACATCCTGCACACGGTACCCTTGCCATTGGTACCGGCAACATGTATGGATTTGAACTTTTTCTCCGGATGCCCCATCTCAGCGCAAAACCGGTTCATTCTGCTCAAATCAAAGTTAGATGCAGAATTGCCCGCACTGCTGAACTTTGGGATTGTGTTGAGAAATTTCTCTATCTCTTTTGTTGTAGAAAAATTGAGGGTCATTCGTAATTCTCAGCCTCTTTTTGATGCTGCAACTGTTGCCTCAGCAATGGTATAAGCTCATGCTCTGGGGCATAGCTAACTTCATCAATTTGCTCAACTACAACAATCTCTTTCAGGCTGTTTGAGATCCATACAAGCTCAGCATGCTTCACTTCATCAAGGGTAAATTCACCAATTTTCAGATTATATGATGATTGATTCCGAATGAGTGCAATTATCTCTTCTCTCATTATACCCGGAAGAATATCAGTCCGTTTCGATGGCGTGTAAACCGTGTTATCTTTTAGCCAAAAGATATTTGCAACGGATGTTTCAGCTACAAAGTTTTGAATATTCAGCATCAGGGAATCATTAAACCCCTTCTCTAATGCCTCGCGGTATGCAGCTCGGTAATGAAGCATATTGCTGAGTTTTAAATCGCAGGGACGGCTCTCGTATGGAACAGTACGAACATCTGTTATGGTGAGTTGAATCGGAGTTGTATCATCAGAATACTTGCTGCTATTTATGATGTTGAGTAAAGAGAGATTTTCATCAATTCCGTAACCCATATTTTCGTTTAAAGAAATCTGTACCCGTACTTTGGCGATTTCGTTGTTCAAGAGATTTTTATTGAGTAGTGTTGTGATTTCCTCATTCAGTTCATCAGCATGAATAAATAAATCTTCCGGGACACCGAGATAGGCTAAGCCTCTGTTTAACCGTTCAACATGGTATCTCAACCTGAAAATCTTACCTCGCTCCGCTCTCATAGTTTCGAAACAGCCGGCACCATAAAACAGCCCTGAGTGCATCGCCGGAATTGCAGCATTTTCCCTAAGAACAGATTTTCCATTAACGATTACAAAATGATCCCGGTTATTCATTTTGCAAAAGTTGATTAAGCTTATCCCGAACTGCTTTTTCGTTATCACCGATATGAAAATCGGCAAGCTGGCCTTCACTATTAATAAAAATTTGTGAAGGCACACCGGGTGCATAAACATTGTGAAAGAGATCGGTTCCGTCAACAAAGTGGAACGGAAATGAGTGATTGGCAATGTACTCCCGAACAAGTGTTTCATCATCTCGCACAACCGCAGCAAGAACCGTCATTTCTGGGAAATGTGCTTTAAACTCTTCTAAAATCAGGTTGACACCGTGCGACCTCCCCGACCACGTTGACCAGAACTGAATTACAGCAGGGCCACCTTTCAGTTCAGACAGATAAAGAGAGTCTGGCATGGAATAGGAGTAAAACGAAAGAGTATCGGGTTGAACATTTTCAATGTTACTTTTGAAATCCCGCACCTGAGACTGAGAATGCCTTATGGTAAAAAAAATAATAGCTATGAACGTAATGATTGCGCAAATGGCAATAAACTTGTTGAAAAATTTGGGGTCAAGTCTCATTGCAAAATTAAAATTATCAGTACACTGCTTGCTTATGAACTCGGCAAGATCGGTTCGTTAACTTCATCCACATCATCTACAAAAAACATGGATGCAGCTGCAACAATCATCGCAGCGCCACCCAGCATAAGGGAGAGAATCGCCTCGCCACCGAACCAGTTTCTTGTGATAAAACCAAGCATACTTGCAGCAATAATTTGTGGAATAACAATAAAGAAGTTAAAAATACCCATATATAATCCCATTTTCTTAGCAGGAAGCGAACCCGCAAGAATTGCATAAGGCATTGCAAGAATACTGGCCCAGGCTAGACCAATACCAACCATAGAAATTATAAGGGTGTTTGGGTTACTCATAAAGTAGATGGAGATAAGACTGATACCACCAACAAAAAGCGCTAACATGTGAACAAACTTCCGGCTGGTTCGCTTTGCCAGGGGTGGTAATGCAAAAGCGATGAGGGCTGCGAAACCGTTGTAAACTGCAAAAAGAATACCCACCCAGTCTGCCCCTTCGTTGTAGAGTGCTGTTGTGGGATCACTCGTGCCATAGATGTGAGATGTAACCGCTGCTGTGGTATAGATCCACATTGCAAAGAGAGCAAACCATGAGAAAAACTGTACCACAGCAAGCTGAATCATCGTTTTTGGCATATGTAGAAAATCGTGCATCACAACCACAAGGCCTTGCTCGGTTTTACCGTTTTTTTGAAATAGTCCGGCAATAAGTGAAATACCTCCTATTACAATCAATCCTACAGTTATGATATAGAGCTCAAGATCGTAGTTTGTAACATAGACCACAGCGGTTGTTAACAGGCCAAGAAGTAAAAATGTAATTCCAAAATTTATTTTTTTCTGGCCTTCACCTGCTTCAATAGGTATATCGCGTTTGATGTCTTTATCGTCGAGCTGTTCGTTATCATACTTTTCAAAAGCCTCGATCTCTTCCGGAGAATATTCGTGAGATCGCAGAACCGTCCATAGTACAGCGAGAAAAAAGATTGCACCACCAATATAAAACGACCACTTAACAGAGGGTGGAATCATCCCCTCCGGTGCTGTATTGGCAATACCAAACATGTTGGTCATGATCCACGGCAAAGCCGATGCCACCACCGCACCAGTTCCGATAAAGAAGCTCTGCATGGCAAAACCCTTGGTGCGCTGATCAGAAGGAAGCATATCCCCTACATAAGCCCGAAAAGGCTCCATAGAGATATTGATGGATGCATCAAGAATCCAGAGCATACCCGCAGCAACCCAAAGCACCGGCGAATTGGGCATGATAATCAATGCAATGGATGCAAAAATTGCCCCCCACAAGAAATATGGACGTCTGCGCCCAAGCCGGGTCCAGGTTCTGTCACTGAAATAGCCAACGATTGGCTGAACAACCAACCCGGTTACAGGAGCTGCAAGCCAAAGGATGGGAATGGTATCAACATTGGCGCCGAGGGTTTCAAAAATGCGGCTGACATTTGCATTCTGCAGTGCAAATCCAAATTGAATGCCGAGAAAGCCAAAACTCATATTCCAGATTTGCCAGAAACTAAGTTTTGGGCGTGGTTTTGGTTGTAAACTCATGGTTTTGGCTTATTGATTTTCAGTACAGAATAAGGAAATTACTCACTTTTATCTCAGAAGCAAATGGCTTTTTCCTTAGACTTACAAGCTGTATACATGATTAATGGCTCATGTATACACGCTCCAGCAGATAGTAGCTGTTCGGGCCAATTGTTACCTGTGATGAAATCTCCATCTCTGAACTGTCAAATACGTTTGTCCAGCTGCCTTCATGGCCGTCTTTAAATGTGAATGATCTCTCTTCATCTGAAAAATTCAGGATCGTCATAACCTGTTCGTGATGGCCTATTCGTTTGTAGGCAAATATGTATTGGTCTTTGTCGGTTGCCATTTTCTTGAAATGGCCGCCTATCTCACCATTAAACAAAGCCTGATTGCGTGTGTTTAAATCGAGAAGAGTGGTGTAGAAATCCTGATATTTATACTCATCCCATTGGATCTCATCTTTTTCAAAAAATTCGAGTTGCTGGTTAAGCCCTGACTCCTGACCATTGTAAATGAGTGGCATTCCCCAAACTGTTGCTGCAAACACGGCAAAGTTTTTAAAATTGTCACCGTAGAGATCGCGGTCGCCACCCTGCCATGAATTTTCATCATGGTTAGTAGTAAAGACCATACGGAAATCGCGTTTATGGAATCGGTTAAAATTATTTTCAAGTGCTGCATCCAGGTCGGCAAGAGTTGCACTGCCTGCACCAAAATCTCTCATGGTCTGTGCAAGTTCCCATGTGTAGCTCATATCAAAAGCCTGATGCAATTCCGGTTCTTCAGCTTCGGCAAGCATGAACATCGGTTTGAATTGCTCAAGCCGTTCACGCACTGTAATCCAGAATTCGAGTGGTACCATGTAAGCTACATCGGCACGGAAACCATCAATATCATATTCGCGAACCCAGTATTCCATTGCCTGTATCATCGCTTCCCACATATCGCGATTATTTACATCAAGCTGTATTACATCTTCCCAGTCATCAACCGGGGGGAAGAAGTTCCCATCTTCATCTGTGAGATAAAATTCAGGATTTGTCTCTGTCCAGACGGCATCCCAAGCAGTATGATTTGCAACCCAATCGAGAATGACCTTCATACCAAGGCCGTGAGCAGTCTCAACCAGTTCAGCAAAATCGCCTTTATCTCCAAACTCAGGGTTAATCGCTGTGTAATCTCTGATGCTGTAGTAACTGCCTAATGTCCCTTTTCTATTCAGCTCTCCTATTGGATGGATGGGCATCAGCCACAGAATTCGTACTCCCATCTCTTGCAGCCGTGGTAAATCTTCTGTAAAAGCAGCAAATGTACCTTCAGGAGAGTATTGGCGAATATTTACTTCATAAATATTTGCATTAACTGCCCACTGCGGGGGGAGAAACTGTTGTTCATCAGCTGTAGTGGCGGCAGCATGATGATGGGAATGATCTTGATGCTGAGTGCAAGATATAACTACGACAGATATCAGTATCGGTAAGTAAAAGAGTAAAGCAGCCCTTCTCATATAAAATTGAATTGGTTCGTTTCGGTTGATTTGCAAACGATCAATTTAACGAACAATTATGTGAAGATTATGTAGCCCAGGTACGGCCAATTTGCTCAAATGGAACACAACCCTCATAGATACCTGGAACTGCTTCGTAACGAAGTACCTGAGTAGCTCCCACCTCTGAAGTAAAGAAACCAACCATTGTGAGTTCTTTAAAAATGAGAAAAAACTGCGGGCCACCTACTCTCTCATCTTCAATAGCTTCCCTGTTTTTTTCTGATGCATATTCGTACTGCTCCTCGGCAGAGAGTTGTGCAAATGAACGTCCTGTGCTGTCGTTGCACTCTTCATCAAAAAGATCAAGCCCTGTTAAAAAACCATTTCTTTGTTCTTCAGTGTACACTTCGTTTACCATCTTCTCTATGAAGCCGGGTACGCCAACTTCAACAGCTCCGGGAGTGTCTGTCTCCGGGATAATTGTACCAGCAAGTGCAGTTGCAAGAGAAGCCTGGTTGTTATTAAAAAGTACGGGTGTCCATCGTTCTGCCGATGGTGTGCACCCCTTTACAACTCCTAATATTGTAGGGGCAAATATTACGCCACCCATCAGGGCAGCTGTTCGTTTTATTGCTTCTCTGCGTTCCATTATTTCCCGGATTTATTTAAAGATTACCTTTTTTAAGTTCATCAGCTGCATAATTTGCTGCACGTGCAGTTAATGCCATGTATGTTAGTGATGGATTTTGGCAAGCGGCTGAGGTCATGCATGCACCATCGGTTACAAATACATTCTGAACTGAATGTACCTGATTCCATTTATTAAGTACAGAAGTTTTTGGATCTCTTCCCATTCTGGCTGTTCCCATTTCGTGAATACCGAGTCCCGGTCCGCCGGGAGAATCAAATGTGGTGATGTTTTTCAAGCCGGCTGCTTCAAGCATTTCGGCTGCATCGCTTTTCATATCCTCGCGCATTTTCCACTCATTCTCTTTGAACTCCGTATCAAACACAACGATTGGTTGACCCCATTTGTCTCTTCTGTCGAAATTGAGGTACATCCGGTTTGAATGATCCGGCAGCATCTCGCCAAAAGCAGTCATACCCATAGTCCATTTTCCGGGAGTGGTTACGTACTCCTTCAACTGTTCGCCGATGGCAAGTTCACGAACGGCACGCGTCCAGCCCTGCCTGCTGGCACCTCCCTGGTAGCCGAAACCGCGGAGATAATCGCGTTTATCATCACCAAAATTTCTGTATCGGGGAATATAAAAACCGCCCGGCCTTCTGCCCCAATAATATTTATCCTCATAGCCTTCATACTCGCCGTTTGCACCCACTCTGAAATGGTGATCCATCATGTTGTGCCCAAGCTCACCGGAGTCGTTTCCTAATCCCTCCGGAAACCGATTTGACCGGGAATTAAGCATGATGAGAGTGGTATTCACACATGATGCATTCAGAAAAATGATCTTTGCGTAGTACTCAATCATTTCTCCGCTTTCAGCATCAATAACCCGAACACCTGTTGCTTTGCCAAGCTCTTCATCATAAATAACGGAATCAACAATGGAATGAGGACGAAGAGTCATATTCCCGGTGGCTGCTGCTGCGGGCAGCGTGGAAGCATTGCTGCTGAAATAAGCTCCATAAGGGCAACCACGCATGCATAAATTACGCATCATACAGCGCCCTCTGCCATTGTGCGGACGGGTTAAATGTGCTGCACGGCCGATGGTAAGAATCCGGCCAAATTTTTCCATCATGCTCTCTTTGAGGAGTTCCTCAACACAATTGAGCTCCATAGGTGGCAGAAATTTACTGTCCGGCAACTGCTCAAGGCCCAAAGCCTCACCGCTGATACCTGCAAAATCTTCTACATAATCGTACCATTTTTCAATGTCTTCATAACGAATGGGCCAATCCACCGCGATTCCTTCTTTGGCGTTTGCCTCAAAATCCATCGGGGCAAGACGATAACTCTGCCGGCCCCACATAATCGATCGGCCTCCAACATGATAGCCCCGAATCCAGTCAAACCGTTTTTCCTCTTCGTATGGCTGATCCGTATCCTTTACCCACCAGTGTTTTGTGGTTTCAGTAATGGTATAACCGGTACGCATCTGCTTCTCAAAATGCTTTGCCTCTTCAGCCGAAATACGATCGTTATTTGGTATTTCCCACGGATCTTTTAGCATAGTGGGATAATCTTCGATGTGCTTCACATCCCTGCCTCTTTCAAGTACAAGGGTATTTAAACCATTCTCTGTAAGTTCTTTTGCAGCCCATCCACCACTGATTCCTGTACCCACAACGATGGCATCATACGTATTTTTCTTTTTCGTCTTATGATTAAAATTCATGAGATAAATGGAGGTAAAACAGTTTTAGTTGAAGAGACAGTTGTAGATTGAATTATTATACGGAACGAATAATGGAACGTAATCTTACATGGTTAAAGTTTCATTGCGAAAACGGGGTTGCTAAATTTTATTCTAATTCTTTGGCCGTTCTTGCCAGAAGCTTCTTTGTTTTTTTAATCCCCTCCTCCTCCGGCAAATCATCGCCTTCGTATTCAATACCAACATACCCTGTATAGCCAGTATTTTTTACGATTTTCATCAATCGTGCGTAATCCATATCGCTTTCATTACCCCTGTCATCAAATGCCAGGGATTTTGCACTTACACCTTTTGCAAGTGGCATCAACTCTTCCACACCCCGGTAGATATCGTAACTTTCGGTATCAGAGATAGTGAAATTTCCAAAATCGGGGAGTGTACCACAATTTGGATGATCCACTATCCGAATGGTATCAGCCAGCCACCTTGCGTTACTTGAGAATCCTCCATGATTCTCAACAAGTATATTCATCTCCATATCAGCCGCGTATTCGGTGAGTTGCCTGAGGCCATCAGACGCCAGTTTCATCTGTTCATCGTATCCGCCTTCGCTAACCGCATTTACTCTGATGGCATGGCATCCCAAATATTTCGCCATTTGTAGCCATTTGTAGTGATTTTCTACTGCCTTTGACCGTTTATCACTGTCAGGGTCTCCAAGCATTCCTTCAGCATCACACATTATAAGAACACTTTCCACGCCCTCTCCCTCCGCTATCGTTTTCATCTCGCTGATATATGCCTGATCTTCGGCCTTATCAAAGTAGAAGGTATTTACATACTCGATGGCATCAATTCTAAACATACCTTGTGCGTGTTTGGCAAAGTAGAGCGGATCTAATTTCCCCTGAAGTGCTTTTTGAGGATCGCTTGAAATCAGATTAAAAAAATCATGTTTTGGCAACTTGCTTACTTCACCGAAATAGGCTCTGTGCAATGACCATTGAGCAAGGGATAACTTGAAAAACATTAAATAAAGATAAATGGATTTATTTTAAAACTCTTCAAAAATACAAGAAACCACGAACTCTAAAAGGTAAATTATAATTTTTTGCCAGTAGTGTCCGGTAAAAGATAAAAAAGAAGAGGGAAACTCTTTCGAATTTCCCTCTTTTGGTTAAGTTGTGTTTTT